>NZ_JBSGFQ010000082.1:0-61260 GCF_053603495.1 Nonomuraea sp. NPDC004186
CGCCTGCGCGTAGGTCAGCGTGGTCCAGCCGTCCCCGTCGGGGTCGGAGTAGGCGGGGGCGTCGGGGTGCTGCTCGGCGGCGTGCCTGAGCCGTTAGTACGAGGACGCCGACAGGATCGGGCCCCCGATCCCGCGGTCGAGGGCGATCTTGGCGGCCCGTACCGCGTCGATGATGATCCCCGCCGAGTTCGGCGAGTCCCAGACCTCCAGCTTGTACTCGAGGTTGAGCGGCGTGTCGCCGAACGAGCGGCCCTCGAGCCGCACGAACGCCAGCTTCCGGTCGTCCAGCCACGGCACGTGGTCCGACGGCCCGATGTGCACGTCGGCCTTGCCCATCTCGTGCGGGATCTGCGAGGTGACCGCCTGCGTCTTCGAGATCTTCTTGGACTGGAGCCGCTTGCGCTCCAGCATGTTCATGAAGTCCATGTTGCCGCCGACATTGAGCTGGTACGTGCGCAGCAGCTCCACCCCGCGGTCCTCGAACAGCTTGGCCATCACGCGGTGCGTGATGGTGGCGCCGACCTGCGACTTGATGTCGTCGCCGACGATCGGCACGCCGGCCTTGGTGAACTTCTCCGCCCACACCGGGTCGGAGGCGATGAAGACCGGCAGCGCGTTCACGAACGCCACGCCGGCGTCGATGGCGCACTGGGCGTAGAAGCGGTCCGCGTCCTCCGAGCCCACGGGCAGGTAGGAGACCAGGACGTCGACCTGGTTGTCACGGAGCACCTGGACGACATCGACGGGCGCCTCGTCGGACTCCTCGATGATCTCCCGGTAGTACTCACCCAGACCGTCGAAGGTATGGCCGCGCTGGACGGTCACCCCCGTGGGCGGCACGTCGCAGATCTTGATCGTGTTGTTCTCGCTGGCGACGATCGCCTCCGCCAGATCACGGCCGACCTTCTTGGCGTCGACGTCGAACGCGGCGACGAACTCGACGTCACCGACGTGATATTCGCCGAACTTCACGTGCATGAGGCCCGGGACCCGAGTGTCCGGGTCGGCGTCCCTGTAGTAATGGACGCCCTGGACCAGCGATGACGCGCAGTTTCCGACACCGACAATGGCCACGCGAACCGAACCCATCGCATTCGCTCCCTTACTCATCAGTTGACGTGGTATCTCTTGCGGGCCCCTCTTCCGACGAGGCCCGACGCTCTGTAGCGATCAGCTCGTTGAGCCAGCGCACCTCGCGCTCGACCGACTCGAGCCCATGCCGCTGCAGCTCGAGCGTGTAACTGTCGAGGCGCTCCCTGGTGCGCGCCAGAGCTGTGCGCACCGCGTCGAGCCGCTCCTCCAGCCGGCTACGGCGGCCTTCGAGAATGCGCAGCCGTACTTCCGCCTCGGTGTGGCGGAAGAACGCGAAGTGCACGCCGAAGCTCTCGTCCTCCCAAGCGGAGGGGCCGGCCTGCGTCAGCATGTCCTGTAGCCGTTCCTTGCCCTCGGCCGTCAGCTTGTAAACGATCTTCGATCTGCCGCCGACGATCGTGGTGGGAGCGGGTTGCTCCTCCACGATGAGGCCCTGAGCCAGGAGTGATCGCAGACAGGGGTACAGCGATCCGTAGGAGAACGCACGGAACATCCCCAGCAGGGCGTTGAGCCGTTTGCGCAGCTCATAGCCGTGCAGTGGTGTCTCGTGCAGCGACCCGAGCACGGCCAGTTCCAAGACCCTGCCCTGTCCGCCGCCCATCGGAACCCGCCCCCTCTCGCGTCGATGTATCGAGCCGATACATCCCCAGGATACGTCGGGTCGCTATATGGCGGCAATCTGTGAATCTGGCAAGTCGTTGGGATGCAGCCGCAAAACGCCGTAGTCTGGCGCTCATGTGGTCACAGCGAAGGGTGGTGGATTACGGCCTTGCGAAACGGGCGGTGGTCCGCTCCCTGCGCATGGGGCGCACCTCGCGGGGCGACGTGTGTGACGCACAGCCCTACCTCCTTCGCGCGGCGCGCCACTTCGGCGAGCCGACCGAACGCCTCTGCCCGGTATGCGAAAGGGAGAACGTCACCAATGTGACCTACGTCTACGGCGATGCGCTCGGTAGGCATGCCGGGCAGGCAAAGGTCACATCGGAACTCGTCGCAATGGCTCATGATTACGATGAGTTCCGCGTGTACGTTGTCGAGGTCTGCCAAGGTTGTTCCTGGAACCACCTGACGGTTTCATACGTCCTCGGAAACGGACCGCCTGACCTCGTCAGCCAACTGTGAAGACCGAGGGCGGCGAGAAATCTCACGCCCACCGCCGTTTATGTTTCCGACGACGATGCGAGGACGTGTGAGTGACAGCATGAATGAGGGGACGGCCCGCCCGGGAAGGCGCCGTCGTTCCAGCTCATCCCGTTCTGTGCCCCAGGGTTCTCCTCCGCAAACCGGTGAGTCGGGTTGGGGTGGTCCGGCGCAGTCGCAGCGTCGTGCGGAAGCCGCTTACGAGCAGACCGGCGCCATGGCCGCGCAGCCGTACGACGAGGCTCCCAGACGCGGTGACGGCCCTCCGATGCGTGGTGACGGACCTCCCACACGCGGTGACGGCCCTCCCATGCGTGGCGACGGGCCGGCTACGCGCGGTGACCAGCCGGGGCCGCGCACGCGCGCCCGGCAGGAGGCGCGGGGGACGAGCAACCAGGAGACGATCGTCAGCGACGCGCCGCGGCGCTCGCGCCGGAAGGGCGACGGCGGGCCGCCCGGGCCTCCCGGGCCGCCGACCAAGAAGGGCGGCGGCGACGGCAAGGGCGGCTGGCGCAGGTTCGTGCCCAGCTGGAAGATCGTCGTGGCCGGGTTCGTGGTGCTCGCGGCCGGCCTCTTCGGCATGGTCATGGTCGCGTACGCCAACACGCCGGTGCCGACCGCCGACCAGGCCAAGTCCGACGCGCTCGCGCAGCAGAGCACCATCTACTACCGGGACGGCAAGACCGAGATCGCCAAGCTCGGTACGAAGCGCGAGATCCTCGATGACATTTCCAAGATGTCCCCGAGCGTCCGGGACGCCGCGGTGGCCATCGAGAACAAGACGTTCTACGAGGACTCCGGCGTCTCCATCTCCGGCATGTTCCGCTCGCTGTACATGACCGTGACCGGACAGCAGCTCCAGGGCGCCTCGACGATCACCCAGCAGATGGCCCGTAACTACTACGACGGCCTCAGCCAGGAAGTGTCCATCAAGCGCAAGGTCATGGAGATCTTCGTCGCGGTCAAGCTCGACGAGGAGTTGTCCAAGGACGACATCCTGAAGACCTACCTGAACACCGTCAACTTCGGCAAGGCCTATGGCGTCCAGGCCGCCGCGCAGGCGTATTTCGACGAGAAGGCCACCGCCGCCAAGCTGACGCCCGAGCAGGGCGCCTACCTCGCCGCGCGCATCCAGCAGCCCAACTGGGAGCCCGATGCTCCCGAGCTCAAGGCCCGCTGGAAGACCGTCATCCAGTACATGGCCGAGCAGTGGCCGGACAAATACGGCAAGCTGCCGCAGACCGCGAAGTTCCCCAAGCTCCGCAAGGACAGCGACAGCAACGAGCTCGGCGGTCTCCGGGGCTACATGGTGACGCAGGTCCTCCAGGAGCTGAAGGAGCGGCGTGGCCTCACCCCTGACGCGGTCAGGAGCGGCGGCTACCACATCATCTCCACCTTCGACAAGAAGCTCATGAAGGCCGCGCAGGTCGCGGTGAAGAGCACGACGGACAGCATGAGCAAGGAGTTCCACGCGGGCCTGGCCGCGGTGGACCCGAAGAACGGCCGCGTTCTGGCGTTCAACGGCGGAAACAACTACGTCACCGACCCGTTCAACGAGCCCTTCGACGCCAAGAAGCAGGCCGCGTCCGCGTTCAAGCCGTACGTGCTGGCGGCCTGGCTGCAGGCCGGCTACTCGCTGAAGAGCTACGTGCCGGGCAACGTGACGGTGCCGAAGGTGCTGCCGGGCCAGGCGCGTGGCGGCTTCAAGAACAGCCACAACGTCGGCCAGTCCGTCGACGTGATCAAGGCCACCGCCGATTCGGTCAACACGGCGTACGTGTCGATGGCGTTCCGGCTGCCCGGCAAGATCGACGACGTGAAGAACCTCGTCGAGGCGGCCGGGTTCAACCCGCAGCGCATGGAAGAGGACGTCGAGACGCACCACTACCAGTTCGCCATCGGCAGCGCCCTGGTGACGCCGATCGAACAGGCCGCCGGCTACTCCATCTTCGCCAACGCGGGCAAGTACACCAAGTATCACGTGGTGCAGGAAGTCAGGCTGGGCAAGCAGGTCGTTTACGGCGAGCAGCTGGCCTCCAAGCGGGTCATCGACCCGGGTGTCGCCGCCGACGCCACCGTCGCCATGGAGGAGGTGCTGCGCAGCGGCACCGCACGGGGCAAGGGGCTGGGCAACCGGCCGGCCGCCGGCAAGACCGGCACGAACAACGACGAGAACGGCGCCTGGTTCGTCGGCTACACGCCGCAGATCTCCGCCGCGGTCGGCTTCTACCGCGAGGTGTGCAAGACGAAGACGGGCAAAACCGTCACGCCCAATGCGAATCGCACCTGCCCGGTGACGCCCAACAACAAGAAGAGCACGAAGTACAACGACCAGAATCCCTGGAGCAGGCCGTACGAGGTGGGCCTGGGCTTCGAGGGTGCTGACGCGCCCACGCTCACGTGGCAGAGGTTCATGCTGGCGGCTCACGAGAACCTGCCGGTCGAGCAGTTCCCCCAGAAGGCCGATGTGGGGTTGGCCGAGAACATCGTGCCGAGCCCCGAGCCCAAGCCGACGAAGACCCCCGACAACCCGTTCGACAGCGGGGACAACCCCTTCGACGATCAGGGCAACCAGGACTGCCTCGTCAACCCGTGTGACGACAACGTCACCCCCGACGACGACGTCACCATCGAGGACCCGGGCAACAACGGCAACCACGGCAACAACGGCAACAACGGCGACGGCGGCGTCCCGCAGACCGGCGACGTCGGCGGGCCCGGCGGCGGCCGGGCGCCCGAACCGAGACCCTCGGGATGGTCGCCGATGTCCAGACCTGAGGACCGGTGACGAGCACGGAGGTACGCGTCCCCTTCGTGGCGCGTGCCGTTCCGTACCTGCCCCTGGGGCTGTTCGCGGCCCTGGGGGCGACCCTCGCCTACGTCGTGCGCCTGCCCTGCCGCACCGGCGGCTGGAACGACCAGGTCACGACGTACACGAACTTCTGCTACACCGACATCTACCCCCTGTACTTCGACAGGGCGCTGTCGACCCAGGATCCCTACTTCGCCGCCGTGCCGTTCGACAAGCAGGTCGAGTACCCGGTCGTGCTGGGCGAGGTCATGCAGGTGATCAGCTGGTTCGCCAGGGCGGTCGGGGCCGACGTGGGCGCGCAGGCCGTCAGGTTCTACGACCTGACGGTCATCCTGCTCGGCATCTGCCTGGTCGTCGGCGTCCTGCTGATGGCCGCGGTGGCCGGGCCCACGCGGCGGTGGGACGCGCTCTGGTACGCCATCTCGCCCGCCGTCGTGCTGGCCGCGTACATCAACTGGGACCTGGTCGCCGGCGCGCTGTCGATGGGCATGCTGCTGGCCTGGGCGCGGCAACGGCAGGTGCTGGCCGGGGTGCTGCTGGGGCTGGCCATCGCGACCAAGTTCTATCCCCTGATGTTCTTGGGGGCGCTGTTCCTGCTCACGTTGCGCACCGCGCGATGGCGGCCGTTCCTGGTCACCCTGGGCGCCACGGCCGGCGCGTGGATCGTGGTCAACGCGCCGTTCATGATCTTCGCGTGGGAGGGATGGCGCAGGTTCTACGTCTTCTCCCAGGAACGCGGGGTCGACTGGGGCTCGCCGTGGCTGTTCTTCCAGAACAAGGGGATCCCCATCCTGGGGGACGGCGACGTCAGCAAGCTGGGCATGGCGTCCCTGGCCATCCTGTGCCTGGGCATCGCCGTACTCGCGCTGGCCGCGCCGCGGCGGCCCAGGCTGGCGCAGATCTGCTTCCTGGCGCTGGCCGCGTTCATGATGACGAACAAGGTGTGGTCGCCGCAGTTCGTGCTCTGGCTCGTGCCGTTCGCCGTGCTGGCCAGGCCTAACTGGAAGCCGCTGGTGTTGTGGCAGCTCGCCGAGATCTGGTACTTCGTCGCCATCTGGCTCTACCTGGTCGCGCAAGCGCCCTTCAGCAGGAACGACCTGGGCATCGGTGACGACACGTACTTCACCGCCGTCTGGGGACGGGTCATCACGATCGGGATCATGATGGCGTTCGTGGTGCGGGACATCCTCCGTCCCGACAAGGACGTGGTCCGCCAGGGCGGCGTCGACGACCAGGGTGGCGGCGTCTTCGACGACGCTCGTGACCGGTTCACGCTGACACCAGCCGTTCGATGATCACCCGCTCGGCCGGCCGGGACGCGTTACTGCTCTGGTTCGGCTCGCGGGCGGGGCTGCTGGTGATGACGCTGCTGGGGACGGCCCTCGGCGCGTACGCCGACAAGTGGCGCAAGTGGGATGCCGGGCTGTTCATCACCATCGCCCAGTACGGCTACGACGGCGAGCCCGGCAAGCCTGTGGACGACGGGTTGCCCGCGTTCTTCCCCGGCTTTCCGATGCTGCTGCGGGTGGTGCACCTCGTCGTGCCGGACTGGGCGGCGGCCGGGCTGCTCATCTCGCTCGCCGCCGGGGCGGTGGCCATGGTGGCGCTGGCCCGGCTGGCCGAGCTGGAAGGCGCCTCCGGCTGGATGGCGGTGCTGGCGCTGCTGCTCTACCCGATGGCGGTGTTCCTGGCGGCGGGCTACAGCGAGTCCCTCTTCCTGGCCTTCGCCATCCCGGCCTGGCTGGCCGCCAGGCAGGGGCAATGGTCCTTGGCGGCGTCCCTCGCCGCGGGCGCCTCGTGCGTGCGGATCACGGGGCTGTTTCTCGCGGTCGCGCTCGTCGTGGAGTTCTTCACCCGACGCGAGCCGATCCGGCAGCGCATCCGGCAGGCGGGGTGGCTGGTCGTGCCGTTCGTGCCGCTGGCGACGTACTCGTACTACCACTACCGCAGGTCGGGTGACTGGCTGGCGTGGAAGCACGCGCAGGAGGCCGGGTGGGGGCGGGACTTCGCCTGGCCGTGGGAGGCGTGGAAGACGACCTGGCGCTCGGCCATGGGCTCCGACGACTTCGCGGTGGCGTTCCGGATGGAGATCACCGGGGCGGTCGTGGCGCTGGCGGCGCTGATCTGGCTGCTCGCGCTGCGCCGGTGGAGCGAGCTGGTCTACACGGGGCTGCAGGCGGCGGCGCTGATGACCTCGGCGTACTACCTGTCGATCCCGCGCTCGCTGCTGCTGTGGTTCCCCCTGTGGATCCTGGTCGCGAAGGTCGCGACCAGGAGGCCGTGGGTGATGGTCGTGTACGCCCTGATCTTCGGGCCGCTCATGCTGCTCAACGCGGAACGTTTCCTGAGTGGCGCGTGGGCGGGCTGACCTTTCTACCCACTTCTTCGTCTTGGTAATCCAGGGAAGTTATCCACAGGCTGTGTGTATTCCCTAGAGGTTCTTGCGCAGGAACGCGATGTCGTCCGCCTGGCCGTCGGCGGGCGTCTCCACCACGATCGGCGCGTCGGCCGCGCGGCAGACCGCCAGGATCAGCTCGGGGTCGATCTTCCCCTTGCCCAGGTTGGCGTGGCGGTCGGCGCCGGAGTCGAAGTCGTCGCGCGAGTCGTTGCAGTGGACGAGGTCGATCCGGCCGGTGATGGCCTTGACCCGCTCGACCAGGTCGACCAGCTCCTCGCCGCCCGCGTGGGCGTGGCAGGTGTCGAGGCAGAAGCCCACGTCGAACCCGTCGAGCGCCTCCCACAGCCGGGCGATGCGCTCCAGCTTGCGGGCCATCGCGTTGCCGCCGCCCGCGGTGTTCTCGATCAGCACGGGGATGGGGCACTCCATGCGCTCGAACACCTTGCGCCAGTTGTCGAAGCCGGCCTGTGGATCGTCGCTCTTGTTGACGTGGCCGCCGTGCACGATCAGGCCCTTGGCGCCGAGCCCGGCGGCGGCCTTGAGATGCTGCTCCAGCAGCTTGCGGCTGGGGATCCTGATGCGGTTGTTCGTGGTGGCGACGTTGACCAGGTAGGGGGCGTGGATGTAGATGTCGACGCCCTCGACCGGTTTGGCGGGCAGCACCGGCTTGTCGTAACCCTGCGGGTCTCCGAGGAAGAACTGCACCACCTCGGCCCCCACCGCCTCGGCGTGGGCGGCGGGATCGTCCTGATCGACATGAGCTCCGATGCGCACCATAGCTCCCGAGCTTACGCCGGAGAGTAAGGCGGCAGCGGGGGGACCGATCGGTTTGCCGGGCGCGCGCTCGGGAAGTCGCCATGCGCCCCCTAATCGAGGAGAAACGATATGGCACGCTGGCGCTTGCGAGCGCTGATCTTATTGGTTTACGTCGTGATCGGGATCTACGTGGGCTGGGTCTACCACTACATCACCCCCGGACTGCTCAGAGACCTCGCGGAAGCGCTGCTCGCGGTGTTCCTCTGGTTCCTGGTCCTGCTCGGTATAGACCTGCACATCGGCGGGTGAGCGGCATGCCGGAACGGCCCCGGGCGCCGGGGCCGTTCCTCATCAGCTCAATGAAGTTCAGTGGGGGAGAAAGCCCCCGTGGGCGATGCCCAGCGCGGCTCCCACGAACGATCCCACGATGCCGACGATGTTGAGCGCACGCTGCGGCGTGGTCGCCGAGACGTACTGGGAATACAACCCGACCCCGAAGCCCAGCGTGCCGACCCACGAGGAGATCGCATGCGCGGAGACCCAGAATGTGGAGACGAAGGCAATGAGACCGCAAACGAGCGCTCCCACCGCCAGGGCGTTCTCCACCGGATGCGCATGCCCGTCGCTGTTGAGTGTGAGCCTGAACCGCTCCCTCTCGGAGGGCTGAAGCACATGTGGCACGGCCACCACCCCCTAGGTTTCCTAAAGGCCTTCCCACCTTCCCGCGGCTGGTAACCTGGGCAAGCTGCGTTGTGATGGTTGAACCATCGCCCCGAGGCGCCGAAAGGGGCGCCCGGGCACAGACGTCAGCGTCCTCCTGTCACGGCAGAGTGTCGTGACCGCAAGAGTCCAGAGGAGGTTGGAGTCCGCATGCGTCGTTACGAAGTAATGGTCATCCTGGACCCTTCGCTCGATGAGCGCACTGTCGCGCCGTCCCTCGACCAGTTCCTCTCCGTGGTCCGCAACGACGGCGGCACCGTGGAGAAGGTCGACGTCTGGGGCCGTCGCCGTCTCGCCTACGACATCGACAAGAAGTCGGAAGGCATCTACGCCGTCATCGACCTGTCCGCGGAGCCCGCGACGGTCAAGGAGCTCGACCGGCAGATGAACCTCAACGAGGGCATCCTGCGCACCAAGGTCCTGCGTCCGGACGTGCACTAACCCCGGTTTTTGTCGGGGAAGCCCCGTACTCTGAGCCGTAACCCAAGCGAAGGCGTGCAGGAAGGCGAGCGCTAGCCATGGCAGCAGGCGACACCGTAATCACCATCGTCGGCAACCTCGTCGACGACCCGGAGCTGCGCTTCACCCCGACGGGGCAAGCGGTGGCTCGATTCCGCATCGCGTCCACTCCGCGGTTCATGGATCGTCAGACCAACGAGTGGAAAGATGGCGAAAGCCTCTTCCTGACCTGCAACGTGTGGCGGCAGGCGGCGGAGAACGCCGCCGAGAGCCTGCAGCGCGGGATGCGGGTCATCGTGCAGGGGCGGCTCAAGCAGCGGTCCTACGAGACCAAGGAAGGCGAGAAGCGCACCGTTTACGAGGTCGAGGTCGACGAGGTCGGCCCGTCCCTGCGTAACGCGACCGCCAAGGTCAACCGCACCTCCCGCCAGGGTGGTGGAGGCGGCGGGGGCGGCTTCGGCGGCCCCGCCGACGACCCGTGGGCCTCCGCCTCGCCCGCCCCGCCCCAGGGCGGCGGCGGTTACGGCGGCGGCGGTGGTGGCGGCTTCGGAGGCGGCGGCGGCCAGCAGAGCGGCGGCGGCTTCGGAGGCGGCGGCGACTTCAGCGACGAACCGCCTTTCTAAAACCTGTCCACAAGCCCGAGTCCATTCCCGCCCGTGAAGGCGGGGCTCTGAAAGGAGCACCACGATGGCTAAGCCGGCACTGCGCAAGCCGAAGAAGAAGGTTTGCCTGTTCTGCCACGACAAGATCTCCTACGTCGACTACAAGGACACGGCGCTGCTGCGGAAGTTCATCTCCGACCGCGGCAAGATCCGTGCGCGCCGGGTGACGGGCAACTGCACCCAGCACCAGCGCGACGTGGCGACCGCGATCAAGAACGCGCGTGAGGTGGCCCTGCTGCCTTACACGAGCACCGCGCGCTAAGGAGGCCTGTCGATATGAAGCTCATCCTCACCAACGAGGTCTCCGGCCTCGGCACCCCTGGCGACGTCGTCGAGGTCAAGGACGGCTACGGCCGTAACTACCTCATCCCGCGCGGCTACGCCATGCGCTGGACGCGGGGCGCCGAGAAGCAGATCGAGACGATCAGGAAGGCTCGCGACGCTCGCGAGATCCGCGACCTCGGCACCGCCAAGGAGGTCGCCGGTCAGATCGGCGCGCTGCGCGTCCGCCTGACCACGCGCGCCGGCGAGTCCGGCCGCCTGTTCGGCTCGATCACGACGGGCGACATCGCCGACGCCGTCAAGGCCGCCGGTGGCCCGATCGTCGACCGCCGCCGCATCGAGATCGTCAACCCGATCAAGAGCGTCGGCTCGCACCGCGTCACCATCAAGCTCCACCCCGAGGTTTCGGCCTCTGTGGACGTCGAGGTCGTCGCGGGCTGAGTCCTGCTGTGGAAGCCCCCTCCGCCCGGAGGGGGCTTCCACGTTTCCTGCCCCTGTGAGCGCCTTCCCGGAAACGTCCGCTGACTCCCGGCTGAAAAGCCCCATCCTGTACGGCTGCGCACGGGCAGGCCACCCGCCGTACTCCGGCTCAGCGCCCTCCAGGAAACGCCCTCTGACCCTTCACCGGCGGGCCGCCGTTACGCGAGCCCATCTTGGCCAACTCCATGGTCAGGGGCACCGCCGGGCGTAATTTCCTATTCGGTCAGCGTAGAATGCGTTCGTTCTTTCGCATGTTCCCCCTGGAGGCTGCAGCCATGGCCCGTCCCCTTATGCTGCTCGCGCTGGCCGTGGCGCTCGTCGGCTGCGCGCCGGTCGACAACACGTCGAGCTCGGCGAGCCCGATCGCGTCAACGTCCACCGCGTGCACCAAGGACCAGCTCAAGCTGGTCAACGCGGGCAAGCTGACCATCGGCACCGACAAGCCCGCGTTCGAGCCCTGGTTCAAGGACGACGACCCGAGCAACGGGCAGGGCTTCGAGAGCGCGGTGGCCTTCGCCGTGGCGGGGGAGCTCGGCTTCGACCGCACCGAGGTGCAGTGGAGCACGATCAAGTTCGACTCGGCGTTCGCTCCTGGGGTCAAGCAGTTCGACTTCGACGTCAACCAGGTGTCCATCACGCCCGACCGGGCCAAGGCGGTCGACTTCAGCAAGGGCTACTACACCGTCAAGCAGGCCATCGTGGCGATCGACGGGAGCAAGTTCGCCGGGGCGAAGAGCCTGGCCGAGCTGCAGAGCGCGAAGATCGGCGTACAGGTGGGGACGACCTCGCTCGACGCGGTCAAGAACGTCATCAAGCCCGCCGACGACCCCAACGTCTACAACGAGCAGATCGACGCCGTCAACGCGCTGAAGAACAAGCAGGTGGACGCGCTGGTCGTGGACCTGCCGACGGCGTTCTACGTGACGGCCGCGCAGGTCGAGAAGTCCAAGATCGTGGGGCAGTTCAGCTCGACGGGCGGCACGCCCGAGGAGTTCGGGCTGGTCATGGAGAAGGGGAGCGCGCTCAAGCCGTGCGTCGACAAGGCCGTTGAGGCGCTGAAGTCGAAGGGCGAGCTGGCCAAGATCGAGCAGGCGTGGCTCGGCTCGGCGGCGGGCGCGCCAGAGCTGCGATGAGCGAGTTCGACGAACCCGGCAAGAGCGCAGCAGGCAAATCCGGCGAACCCGGCAAGGCCGCAGTGGGCGAGCCCGGTGGACCTGGCAAGCCGGCGTCGGGCGAGTTCGGCCGAGTGGGCCAGGCCGTGGGCGAGTTCGGCGGGTCCGGGACGGGTGCGGCGGGCGCGTGGGTCAAGTCGGAGCGGCAGGTCGAGCGGGAGCGGGTGCGCCGGTCGCACGCCCGTCGCTCGGCCTCGATCGCGACGGTTTCGACGATCGTCTTCATCGTGCTGGTCGTCTCGATCGTCACGAACTCACCCGGCTGGCCCCGGGTGCAGGAGACGTTCTTCAATCCCGACGAGTTCGTCAAGGCGCTGCCCGACGTGCTGAAGGGCTTCCTGCTCAACATCAAGATCTTCCTGATCGCCGAGCCGCTGATCCTGGTCGTCGGGCTGCTGGTGGCGCTGGCCAGGGGGATCACGAAGCCCGCGTTCTTCCCGATCCGGGCGCTGGCCACGCTCTACACCGACGTCTTCCGCGGCGTGCCGACGATCCTGGTGATCTACCTGATCGGGTTCGGGCTGCCCGCGCTCCGGCTGCAGGGCATCCCGACCGACCTGGTGACGCTGGCCATCATCGCGCTGACGCTCTCGTACGGCGCGTACGTGGCCGAGGTGTTCCGCTCGGGCATCGAGTCCATCCACCCGAGCCAGGTCGCGGCGGCCCGCTCGCTGGGGCTGAGCCACATCAAGACCGTGCGGTTCGTGGTGCTGCCCCAGGCCACCCGCAGGGTCGTGCCGCCGCTGCTCAACGACTTCGTCTCGCTGCAGAAGGACACCGCGCTCGTGTCGACCATCGGGCCGCTGGAGGCGCTCAGGCAGGCGCAGATCCACGTGGCCAGCACCTTCAACTACACGCCCTACCTGGTGGCGGCGCTGCTGTTCATCCTGCTCACCATCCCCCTGGCCAGGTTCACCGACCACCTGGCGGCACGCACGCGCAGGAGGCGTGGCGCATGAGCCTTCTCACTATTGACGGGGTGTGGAAGAACTTCCGCGGCCACAGCGTGCTGCGCGGCATCGACCTCGAGGTGCGCCCGCACGAGGTGGTGAGCCTCATCGGGGCCTCCGGCTCGGGCAAGTCCACGCTCCTACGCTGCGTCAACCTGCTGGAGACCGTGGACGACGGCGTGATCCTCCTCGACGGCGAGGACATCACCGACCCGCGCGTGAACGTGGACGACGTGCGCAAGCGGCTCGGCATCGTGTTCCAGGCGTTCAACCTGTTCCCGCACATGACCGTGCTGGACAACGTCACGCTCGCGCCGCGCCAGGTGCACAAGGTGGCCAAGGGGGAGGCCGAGGAGCAGGCGCACGGCCTGCTGGCCAGGTTCGGGCTGGCGGACAAGGCGCGGGCCTACCCCGACCAGCTCTCGGGCGGGCAGCAGCAGCGGGTGGCCATCATCAGGGCGCTGGCCACGCAGCCCAGGCTGATGCTGCTGGACGAGGTCACCTCGGCGCTCGACCCCGAGCTGGTGCTGGAGGTGCTGGGGGTCATCAAGGAGCTCAAGGAGTCGGGCATGACGATGATCCTCACGACCCACGAGATGAGCTTTTGTCGCGATATTTCGGACACAGTGTGTTTCCTCGACGGCGGCGTGCTGCTGGAGAAGGGCCCCGCCGAGCAGATCTTCACCGAGCCGGAGAACCCCCGCACCAGGGAGTTCCTGCGCAGCGTCCTGGAGTCGGGCCGGCTCTAGCGGCGGTGGTGTCCGCATACTGACTCGATCAGGGTGCGGTGGCGGGCCGCGTACCCGCTCGGCCGGTGCCGGAGTCGGGCCGGCTCTAGCGGCGGTGGCGGCCGCGTGCCGGCTCGATCGGGGTGTGCGGGCGGGCCAGCAGGCTGTGGCGGCGGCCGTACACGAGGTAGACCAGCAGGCCGAAGGCCATCCACAGGGCGAACCACGCCCAGGTGAGCAACTGCAGGTTCACCATCAGCCAGAGCGTGGCCACCAGCGACAGCCCCGGCAGCAGCGGGGAGAGCGGCACCCTGAACCCCCGCTCCAGGTACGGCATGCGCCGCCGCATCACGATCACCCCGGCCGCCACGAAGGCGAACGCGAACAGCGTCCCGATCACCACGAGCTCCTGCATCGTGAGCACCGGCACGAACTCGGCCAGCACGATCGCCACGACCCCGATCACCAGCGTCACCCGGGTCGGAGTGTGATATTTCCGGCTGACCGTGGCCAGGCCGCGAGGGATCAGCCCGTCCCGGGCCATCGAGAACAGCACCCGCGTCTGCCCCACGATCAGCACCAGGATCACCGTCGTCAGCCCGAGCACCGCGCCCACGTCGATGACGTGCACCATCCAGTCCACGCCGACCGCCCGGAACGCCCCGGTCAGCGGCGCGTCCTCGGAGATCTTCGTGTACGGGACCATGCCCACCATGACCAGGGCCACCGCGATGTAGAGGACGGTGGCGATGATCAGGCTGCGGATCATGCCCTTGGGCACGGCGGCGGGCGCGTTCACGGTCTCCTCGGCGGAGGTGGCCACGATGTCGAACCCGATGTACGCGAACGCGATGGCCGAGGCCGCCGCGAAGATCCCGAACCAGCCGAACGCGTGGCTCTGACCGAACAGGATCTCCAGCACGGTCGTGGGCGGCTTCGGCAGGATCTTGGACGGCACGTGGAACTCGCCGAAGTTCCGCACGTCGATGTGGGGCAGGCCCACGACGATGACCGCCCCGATGGCCAGCAGCTTGGCCGCCACCATGATCCACAGGGCCCGCAGCCCGATCCGCGCGCCGAGCGCCACCACGCCGGTGAGCAGCACCAGGATCACGAACACGAGGACGTCGCCGACGAGCTCCTGGTGCGGCACGCGTACCCCGAAGTTGGAGATCGCCCCGACCGTGATCGCGGCCCACGCCCTGGCCACGACGGCGGCGGCGAACTGCAGCTCCAGGATCAGCGCCCAGCCGATGATCCACGCCCAGACCTCGCCGAAGATGACGTACGTGAAGGTGTAGGCGCTGCCCGAGGTCGGCATCGTGGACGACAGCTCGGCGTAGCACAGGCAGGCGAGCAGGCAGGCGATGCCCGCGATCATGAAGGACAGGATGACACCGGGACCCGCCGTGGTGGCCGCCTGCCGCCCGGCGATGGAGAAGATGCCGGCTCCGATGATCACACCGAGTCCGAGCACCACCAGGTCGGCCGGGCGGTAGAGCTCGGCCAGGCTGTGGCGGGCGCCCGTGCGTAATCCGGTCGCCTCGGTGGGTGGCAGTCGCCGCAGAATCGTGGACAAGGAACACCCCGCTCAGGGAACGCGCCCACAATGTCTCACCACTCGGACAACAGCAAGCACAGGACGGTCACAGTGTTTCCGCAGATCACTGCAGGTAGCGGGGCCTGTGCCCAAAGTGAGACCGCCTACGCTCCGGTCACCAGCCAGGCGGTGCCGGCGGCCCGGCGTACGAGGCTGACCAGGCGGGCGAGCATCCACACTCCGAGCGCGCACCACAGGGCGACGACCCCGAAGCCGGAGGCGAGGAGGGCGGCGGGGAGGTACGCCAGCGTCGTCCACACCCCCGCCCACGCCAGGTAGCGCTGGTCGCCCGCACCGATCAGCACGCCGTCGAGCACGAACACGACCCCGCACACCGGCTGGAACGCCGCCACCGGCCACATCAGCGCCAGCAACAGGTCGGTGACCTGCGGGTCCGTGTCGAACAGCCCGGGCAGCAGCGGCCTGGCGGCCACGACCAGCAGGCCGAGCAGCACGCCCGACCAGCCGCCCCACTGCACCATCCGCCTGGTCGCGGCCCTGGTGGACGCGACGTCCCCCGCGCCGAGCGAGCGTCCCGTGATGGCCTGCCCGGCGATGGCGATGGCGTCCAGCGCGAACGCGAGCAGCGTCCACACCTGGGTGGCGATGGCGTACGCGGCCAGCTCGGCCTCGCCCATCCTGGTGGCAATCACGGTGGCCGCGAGCAGCACCACCCGCAGGCAGAGGGTACGGACGAGCAGCGCGAACCCGGCCGTGCCCGCCTCCTTGACCCCCGCCAGACCGGGCGTGAGCGGCGTCCCCAGCCGCCGCGCGCCCCGCGCCACGACGGCGAGGTAGACGGCCGCGCCCAGCGTCTGCGCGATCACCGTGCCCCAGGCCGACCCGGCGATGCCCCACCCCAGCCCCAGCACGAACCAGGCGTTCAGGGCCGCGTTCAGCACGAAGGAGCCGATGGCGACGGCCAGCGGCGTGACGGTGTCCTGCAGGCCGCGCAGCACCCCCGTCCCGGCCAGCACGACCAGCATGCCGGGCGCGCCGAGCAGGCTGATCCGCAGGTACGTCACGGCCTGCGCGCCCTGCCCCTCGCCCGCCCCGAACAGCTCCACGATCGCGGGGGCCAGCGGCCAGCACACGGCGATCAGGAGCGCGCCGATGGCCAGGGCCAGCCAGATCCCGTCCACACCGCTGCGCATGGCCCGCGCGTGGTTCCCGGCGCCCGTCTGACGCGCCACGGAGGCCGTGGTGCCGTACGCGAGGAAGACGCACAGGTTCACCAGGGTCGCGAGGACCGTGCCCGCCACCCCCAGCGCCCCCACCGCCGTGGTGCCCAGCCCGTGCCCCACGATGGCGTAGTCGGCGAGGAGGAAGAGCGGCTCGGCCACCAGCGCGCCGAACGCCGGTACGGCTAAGCGGAGTATCTCCCGATCCCTGGGGGTAATGAGCATTTGTCCATTATGGCCATTACACGGCGTGTCGGCGAAACTTTCTTTTCTCCACAGCCGGTGGATACAGTTCGCCCAGGTCAGAGGCTATCCGGTGGATATCCGAGAGAGTTATCCACAGCAACTGTCCACAGGCCTTTCACACCCTGGGCACGGTAGTGCACAGCTTGACCACAGGGTTGTCCACAGGTCGCGTTGCCGTCGGCTCGCGACTCCGAGAAACTGTCAGACCGGTCGGCTACAAGTGGGGGTGGTGCGACCGCCTGCAAGTGTTCGAGGGGGCGCGGTGAGTATTGACGACGAGACGGGCGCAGGCCCTGGTTTCGAGCGCACCCCCCCGAACAACATCGAGGCGGAGCAGTCCGTCCTGGGCGGCATGCTGCTGTCCAAGGACGCCATCGCCGACGTCGTCGAGATCCTGCGGTCCGACGACTTCTACCGGCCCGCCCACCAGATGGTCTACGAGGTCATCACCGACCTCTACGGAAGGGGCGAGCCCGCCGACGCGGTCACCGTCTTCGACGAGCTGCAGAAGCGCGGCGAGATGGCCAGGGTGGGCGGGGCCGCCTACCTCCACACCCTCACGGCCGTCGTCCCCACCGCGGCCAACGCCGGCTACTACGCCAAGATCGTCAGGGAGCAGGCCATCCTGCGCCGCCTCATCGAGGCCGGCACCCGCATCGTCTCCTTCGGCTACGGCGGGCAGAACGAAGAGGTCGACGACCTCGTCGACCGCGCCCAGGCGGAGATCTACAAGGTCACCGAGCGCCGCACCTCGGAGGACTACGCGCCCCTGGCCGACATCATGCCCGGCGCCCTCGACGAGCTGGAGGCCATCGGCAGCCGCGGCGGCCAGATGGTCGGCGTGCCGACCGGCTTCCAGGACCTCGACCAGCTCACCAACGGCCTCCACCCGGGCCAGATGATCGTTGTGGCCGCCCGGCCTGCCATCGGTAAAAGCACGCTAGGTCTGGATTTCGCCCGGTCTGCGGCTATCAAGCATGGGATGACCACGGTCATCTTCTCGCTGGAGATGTCGCGCAACGAGATCACCATGCGTCTGCTGTCCGCCGAGGCCCGGGTCGCCCTCCACGCCATGCGCTCGGGCATGATGGGCGACGACGACTGGACGCGCCTGGCCCGGCGGATGAGCGAGGTGGCGGAGGCGCCGCTGTTCATCGACGACTCGCCCAACATGTCGATGATGGAGATCCGGGCCAAGTGCCGGCGGCTCAAGCAGCGTAACGACCTGCGGTTCGTGGTCATCGACTACCTCCAGCTGATGAGCTCGCCGAAGAAGACCGAGAGCCGGCAGAACGAGGTCTCGGAGATCTCCCGTGCGATCAAGCTGCTGGCCAAGGAGCTGGAGGTGCCGGTCATCGCGATCTCCCAGCTCAACCGTGGTCCGGAGCAGCGCACGGACAAGCGCCCCGCGGTGAGCGACCTGCGTGAGTCCGGGTCCATCGAGCAGGACGCCGACATGGTCATCCTGCTGCACCGGGAGGACGCGTACGAGCGGGAGTCGCCGCGGGCGGGTGAGGCGGACCTGATCGTGGCCAAGCACCGTAACGGCCCCACGGCGACGGTGACGGTGGCGTTCCAGGGCCACTACAGCCGGTTCGTGGACATGGCGCAGCACTGACGGGCGCAGCAGCGGCATGAAGCAGTCCAGTCGCCGAAACGGCTTCTGGATTCGCCGGCATCAAGCCGCCTCGTCCGTGGAATCGGGAGCCAGCCGCACGCTGCCGGACTGGGCTTTCTCGTCGGGGAAGACCCACTTCCGGAGCGCCCAGAAGCGGAAGACCATGGCGATCAGCGTGCCGATGATCTGCGCGCTCATGAAGTCGGCGATCTCCTGGGTCACCAGGCTCACATCCGGGGTCTCCAGGTGAAATACGTACCGGGAGATCCACAGCGGCGCGGAGCTGAGCACGAGACCGACGCCACTGACCAGGAAGAACAGCGCCGCCTCGTGACGGCGCTCGCGGCCGCCCCTGGTCCGGAACGACCATTCGCGGTTCAGCACGTAGGACACGATCGTCGCCACGAGCACCGCGATGATCTTCGCGGTCACCGGTTTCGGTTCCAAAATGGTCAGCTTCAACCCGTAGAACACCGTGTTGTCCACTAAGAACGTTGTTCCACCCACCACCGCGAACTTCAGCAGTTCACGGTGCTTCAACGCAAGTGCGTGCAGTGGTTCCGGCAATCTCGCGAGTACTGCTTTTGATATTCGGAGCACCCTCGATCTTCTCACCGGTCCACGACCTCGTCGGCGCCGGCCACCGCGGCGGCCGCGTGCAGGGCGGGCTCGCGATCCGCTGCGCCGAGGTCTGCCTGGCGTGGCTGCCCCGGCTCGTCGTCGTCGGGCACTGCTGCGGCGCGGCCGGGGTCGGTCAGCGGGCTGCCCGGCGAAGGGAGCCCGGTCCGGGCGCAGGGGCTGACCGGCGTCCTGACGTTCCTGCGCCGGCTGCGCGACCACGGAGGCCCCGCCCTGCTTCCGGAGTGACGGTCACGGGCGGAGCTCGGCGGCGTGGGCGCGGGCGAAGTCGGCGAACGAGCGGGCCGGGCGGCCCATCACCTTCTCGAAGTCCGGCGTCGTGTAGTCACCCCACCCCGCCGAGTACGCCGTCAGGTACTCCTTGGTGACCGCCGCGATCCACGGGGACAGCCCGGCGTCCACCATCGACCGTCGAACGTCGTCCGGCGCCATCGGCTGATAGGCGATCGGAGTGCCGTATATCTCGCCCAGCACGGCGGCCACGTCCCGCAGTGAGACGCCGGCCGGGCCCGTGAGAGTGTAGGTGCTGCCCTTGTGCTGTGCGGGAGCGCGCAGGACCGTGGCGGCGAAGTCGCCGATGTCGCGTACGTCGATCATGCCGAGCCGCCCCTCGCCGAGCCCGCCGTACAAGGTGTCGCCGTTGACCGAGCCGAAAAGGTTCTGCATGAAGAAGGCCGGGCGGATGACGGTCCAGTCGAGGCCCGAGGCCGCGAGCTCGACGTCCGACAGGGCGTGCAGGCGGCCGTTGCGGGTCGGCGCGTCGTGGGCCGCGCCGATGGCCGACATGCGTACGACGTGGCTCACCCCGGCCTGCCGGGCGGCCCAGACGGCGTTCATGCTCGCGTGGGGCGCCTGCGGGCCCATGGCGGTCAGCAGCCACAACGTGTCCACACCCTGGAAGGCCTGGTCAAGCGTGGCGGGGTCGTCCAGATCGCCGACCGTGACCTCCACCCCCGACGGCGCCTTGGCCGCGTCACGCACGAGGACCCGCACGTCAGCGGTCCCGGACAGGGAGCGGAGGACAGCGCTGGAAACGGTGCCGTTGGCACCCGTGATCAAGATGCTCATGCCGTCGACGATATAGTAAGATTCAGTGACAATCAAGATTGATGACTAAATGGAGGGCGTGACCGTGCGCAGGAGCCGGCGCAAGCAGGAAGAGCCCGATCTCGGCATCCTGTCCAGCAGGACTCTTTTCAGCCTGCAGCGGCAGCTGTTCGAGACGCTGGCCCAGCAGGGCCATCCCGGGCTCAGGCCCCGGCACGGGGCGGTGCTGGCGTACCTGGACGAGGAGGGCAGCAGGGCCACGGACCTGGCCGCGCAGTCGGGCCAGCACAAGCAGGTGATCGGCACGCTGGTGGACGAGCTGGTCGAGCTGGGCTACGTGGAGCGCCAGCCGGACCCAGCCGACCGGCGGGCCAAGCTGATCGTGCCCACCGAGAAGGGCCGCGATCACATGGTCAAGTCGGACGCCATCCTCGCCGCCATGGAGGCGGAGCACGCCGAGGCCGTGGGGGAGGAGGCGTACACGGAGTTCAAGAGGGTGTTCAAGCTGGTCGCCGAGCGCCAGACCGGCGGCTCAGCCCTGGCGGAGTGACATGACGAGGTAGCGGAAGGCGGGCTCGGCGTCGCCGGGCACGTCCTGGATCAGGGCGGGCCTGGTCGGCGACTCCATGTTGATGCGGGCCAGCTCGCTCTCGATCCCGGTCAGCCCGTCGAGCAGGAACTGCGACTGGAAGGCGATCTGGATGTCGTCGCCGCGCAGCTCGCAGTCGACCACCTCGGCGCCGCGCCCGATGTCGCCGCCGCCCGCCTGGATGAGCACCTGCCCCTGGCTGAACGACAGCCGGATCGCGGTGTTGCGCTCGGCCACCAGGGCGACCCGCTTGATGGCGTTGACGAACGGCGCCACCGCCACGTCGGCCCTGATCGACCAGTCGGAGGTCAGCCGGGCGCGATAGTCGATGAACTGCTCGTCGAGCAGCCGCACGGTCGTGCTCCGCCCGACGCTCTCGAACCCCGCCACCCCGTCGCCCATCGCGATCGACACCTCGCCGCCGCGCAGCGACTTGGCCACCTCGACCAGCACCTTCGCCGGGACCATGGCCGAGACCGCGAGGTCGGGGCCGGCCGGGCGCCAGGCGAAGTCGCGGGCGGCGATGCGGTAGCGGTCGGTGGCCGCCATGGCCACGGACTCGCCCTCGATGTCGACCCTGATGCCGGTGAGCATGGGCAGGGTGTCGTCGCGGCTGGCGGCGGGCGCGACCTGGCCGACCGCCGAGGCGAACACGCCGCCGCCGACGGCGCCGATGCTCGGCGGCATCGTGGGCATGGTCGGGAAGTCCTCGACCGGCATCGTGATCAGCCCGAACTCCGCGCTCCCGCAGGTCAGCACCGCCTCGGCGCCCTCGGTGACGATCTCCACGTCGTCGGCGGGCAGGCTCCTGCTGATCTCGGCCAGCAGCCGACCGGGAATCAGCACGCTGCCCGTCTCGGCCACGTCGGCGTCGACCGAGGCCCTGGCCGAGACGTCGTAGTCGAACGCGGACAGGACCAGCTCGTCGCTCGCCTCCAGCAGCAGCCCGGACAGGACGGGCATCACGGGGCGGGAGGGCAGGACTCGGGCAGCCCACGCCACCGCATCTGCCAGAACATCGCGGTTAACCCGGATTTTCACCTGCTACCACCCCTTCGTCGCCATGCCCTTATGAAAATAGCCGGTGCGACCGACAAGTCGGGGCAGTCTCCGGATGGCCAACCCCAGGTGGAGGGTTCCTAGCGGCTGTTGAGATAGGCGAGTACGGCCAGCACGCGGCGGTTGTCGTCGTCCGACGGCGCGAGCCCCAGCTTGGCGAAAATGGAGGCCGTGTGCTTGGCCACGGCGCTCTCGCTCAGATAGAGCCGCTGGCAGATGGCCGTGTTGGAGCGCCCTTCCGCCATGGCCTCCAGCACTTCCCGCTCGCGCGGCGTGAGCGCGGCCAGCGGCTCGTGCCTGGCGTTGCTGGCCAGCAGCTTGGCGATGACCTCGGGGTCCATGGCCGTGCCGCCCTCGGCGACCCTGCGTACGGCGTCGATGAACTGCTCGGCGTTGAAGACCCGGTCCTTGAGCAGATAGCCGATCGCGCCCGAGCCGTCGGCCAGCAGCTCGCGCGCGTAGAGCTGCTCGACGTGCTGGGACAGCACGAGGACGGGCAGCCCGGGCACCTGCTTCCTGGCCGCGAGCGCCGCCTGCAGCCCTTCGTCCGTGAACGTGGGAGGCAGCCGCACGTCCACGATCGAGACGTCGGGCCGCAGCTCCAGCAGGCCCCGCAGCAGCTCGGGCCCGCTCTCCACGGCCGCCACGACCGAGAAGCCGTGGGCCTGGAGCAGGTGCACCAGCCCGTCTCTGAGCAGGTAGAGGTCCTCGGCGACGAGTACGCGGTTCTTCATCAGCACCAGGGTTTGATCGGCGTGGCACGCGCGACCCAGAGGTCGCGGTTGTGGTTGGAGGGTATCCAGATGGCCAGGATGTGCATGCACAGGCCCAGGGTGATCATGCCGAGGATGACAGGCCACTGCCAGGGCCCGGGCAGGTACAGGGCGAGGAACCAGCTCTTCTCCTCGAACCCGATCGTCTTCATGACGCCGGCCACGATGCCCTGAGGGAAGGTCGGGCACCAGGCCGTGGCCCAGAGGAACACGACGATGGCCGCCTTCCAGCGCGGCAGCCGGGGCAGGCTGCCCGCCCAGTGCTCGGGCAGCACCCGGGGCAGCTCCATCGCCACGGTGGTGGGGCCGCCCGGCGGGCTGTTCAGGGCGAGCAGCCCGTCGAATGCGGCCAGCCGCCGCTCGATCCCGGACAGGCCGCTGCCCTTGGCCGGGTCGGCGCCGCCCAGGCCGTCGTCGGTGACCGTGACCCGCAGGTTGGGGCCGTCGGTGCTGAGGTCCACCGTCACCGCCTGAGCGTCGCCGTGCCGGGCGGCGTTGGAGAGCAGCTCGCTGACCGCGAAGTACACCGCCGCCTCCACCGGCGCCTCCGGCCGGTGCGGCAGGTCCACGTCCACCGTGACCTGCAACGGGCTGTCCATGGCCAGCGCGCGTACGGCGTCGGCCAGCCCGCGCTCGGCCAGCACCGGAGGGTGGATGCCGCGGATGACCCGGCGCAGCTCGGTCAGCGTCTCGGAAGAGGTGTCCCGGGCCTTCGACAGCAGCGCCTTGGCCGCTGCGGGATCGTCGTCGACGAGCTGTTCGACCGCGCCCAGCGTCATGCCGATCGCCACCAGCCGGGCCTGCGTGCCGTCGTGCAGGTCCCGCTCGATCCGGCGCATCTCGGCCGCCTGCGAGTCGGCGGCCAGGTTACGCGTCCGCTTGAGGTGGCTCACCTGGCTCGCCAGGCGGCTGGCGACGGTCGCGCGGAGCATCAGGTCGCTCCAGAGGGCGTAGATCCGCAGGCCACGCTCGGGGAGCGTGACGAACACCGGCAGCAGCGCCGCCTTCACCACCGGTTCGAGCACCAGCCAGATCATGTCGCGCCAGGTCGCCGGGTCGGAGGTCAGCCACTTCCACCGGTTGTTCCACGCGGGGATCCGGGGCGTCTTGTAGAGGGTCCGGTCGGAGCGGTAGAGGCCGTCCGACTGCGGCTCCGGCGGCGGGGGCTTGGGCAGGTACGGGGACTCGATGTGGACGTCGGTCCAGCTCCGCATCAGCCGCCGGTTGAGCTCGGCCAGCCTCCTGACCAGCCGGACCTGCGGCGAATACAGGAACACCATGCCCACCCCGAACGACAGCAGCAGCATGGTGAGGCTGAGCACGATCGCCGGCACCTCGACGAGGAGGAGCGCGAGCAGCGCCGCGGCCTGACCGAACCTTCGGAGCAGCATGCCCCCAGTCTGGTCCAACGGGGGCGACCGGACCATTGCACCTAGGTACACCCTTGCCCGACATCCAACCGGATTCCCCGGCGAAGGCCGTGTTCCTAGCGTCGTCTGCATGAAGGTCATCGAAGTCAGGAACCTGCGCAAGCAGTACCCGAACCACTTGGCGGTCGACGACGTGTCGTTCGAGGTGGCGGAGGGTGAGATCTTCGGCATCCTCGGCCCGAACGGCGCGGGTAAGACCACCACAGTCGAGTGCGTGGCCGGCCTGCGCGTGCCCGACGGCGGCACCGTACGGGTGGCCGGGCTGGACCCGCAGCTCAACAGGGGCGAGCTGCGACACGTGCTGGGCATGCAGCTGCAGAGCGCGGCGCTGCCCGAGAAGATCAAGGTGTGGGAGGCCATGGACCTGTACGCCTCCTTCTACCCCGACCCCGCCGACTGGTCCGAGCTGCTCGAACGGGTCGGCCTCGGCGGCAAGCGCGACACGGCGTTCAAGAAGCTCTCCGGCGGGCAGCGCCAGCGGCTCTCGGTCGCGCTGGCGCTGGTCGGCAGGCCGCGCGTGGCCGTGCTGGACGAGCTGACCACCGGGCTCGACCCGCAGGCCCGTAGAGACACCTGGGAGCTGGTCGAGCAGGTACGCGACTCCGGCGTGACGATCGTGCTCGTCACCCACTTCATGGAGGAGGCCGAGCGGCTCTGCGACCGGCTCGCGCTCATCGACGCGGGCAAGGTGGCGGCCACGGACACGCCTGCCGGGCTCATCGCGCAGGTGGGCGGGGAGCAGCGGCTGAGGTTCCGGCCGTCGGCTCCTGTCGACGACGCGTTGCTCCTGGCCCTGCCGGAGGTACGCGAGGTCACGAGGAGCGGCGAGCAGGTCGTGGTGAGCGGCACGGGCAACCTCGCGCCGGCCGTCACGCTCGCCCTGGCCCAGTACGGGGTCGTTCCAGGAGACCTGCGGATCGAGCAGACCACGCTCGACGACGCGTTCCTCGCACTCACCGGAAGGAAGCTGTCATGAAGCTGCTCCTCGTGGAGACCAAGCTGCACCTGCGCGAATGGCCGTTCCTGCTCTTCACGATCGGGCTGCCGGTCGCGCTCCTGCTCGTGCTGGGCCTCAGCATCCCGGACATGACCAAGCCCGGGGCCTCGGGGGAGCGGGCCGTGGACACGCAGATGCCGAGCCTGATGACGCTGCTCTCGCTGCTGACCCTGGCCTGCAGCGTGGTGCCCGCGGTGATGACCGGCTACCGCGAGCAAGGGGTGCTCAGGCGGATGTCCACCACGCCCGTGCACCCGGCACGGCTGCTGGGGGTGCAGCTCCTGATCAACCTGGTGGTCGGAGCGGTCACCACGGCCCTGCTGATCGTGACGGGCTCGCTCGTGTTCGGGTCGGCGGCGCCGCGGCAGTGGGTGGGATTCATCCTGGTCTTCCTGCTCGGCAGCGCCGCGTTGCAGGCCATCGGGCTGGTGATCGCCGCGCTGGCGCCCAACGCGAAGGTCGCGCCGGGGATCGGGTCCGCGGTGATGTTCCCGCTGATGTTCCTGGGGGGCATGTGGGTGCCGCGCGACCTCATGCCGGACGCGCTGCGGACGGTCAGCGACTACTCCGTCGCGGGGCCGTTCGCCCAGGCGCTCAAGGACACCTGGGCGGGCCACGCGCCGCAGACCGCGCACCTCGTGGTGGTGGGCGCCGGGCTGCTGCTCTTCAGCGGGCTGGCCGTGCGGCTGTTCAGGTGGGAGTGAGGCTAGCGCCCGGCCCAGACCGGGCGCGCGCCGGTGACGTTGGTCATCAGGGAGTAGAGCGAGGACGAGGCCGTGATGAACATCCGGTTGCGCTTGAGCCCGCCGAACACCAGGTTGGCCGTGGGCTCCGGGAGCTTCAGCCGGCCGATCAGCGTGCCGTCCGGGTCGTAGCAGAGCAGCGCCCTGCCTGCCGCGGCCCAGACGCGGCCCGTGTCGTCGAGTCGCAGGCCGTCGAAGATGTCCTGCTCCGTCCCCTCGGCGAAGACCTTGCCGCCCGCGAGCGTGCCGTCCTCGCGCACCTCGAACACGCGCAGGTGCTTCATCCGCGTGTCGGCGACGTAGAGCCGGCTCTCGTCGAGCGAGAATGCCAGGCCGTTGGGGCGGGCGAAGTCGTCGGCCACGACGCGGACCTCGCCCGTCACCGGGTCGGCGCGGTAGACGTGACAGCCGTCGATCTCCTGCGCGGCGGCGTAGCCCTCGTAGTTGCTGAGGATCCCGTACGGCGGGTCGGTGAACCAGATCGACCCGTCGGAGCGGACCACGACGTCGTTGGGGCTGTTGAGGCGCTTGCCCTCCCAGCGGTCGGCGATGACCGTGATCGAGCCGTCGTGCTCGGTGCGGGTGACGCGGCGGTTGCCGTGTTCGCAGGAGATCAGACGGCCCTCGCGGTCGAGGGTGTTGCCGTTGGTGTAGCCGGACGGCTGGCGGAACAGGCCGACCGCGCCCGTCATCTCGTCCCAGCGCAGCATCCGCTCGTTGGGGATGTCGCTCCAGACCAGGAACCGGCCGGCCGGGAAGTAAACAGGGCCCTCCGCCCAGCGGGTGCCGGTGTGGAGGCGTTCGACATAGTCGTCTCCGCCTACCGCGGCGAACCGCTCGTCGAGCACCTCGAACTCAGTGGGGATCGTGTCCGTCATGCCGTCCACAATATGCTGTTCGACATCTCAGGCATATCACTGGATAGCATTCGGCTGTGGATGATATCGACAGAATGCTGATCGGCCTGCTGCAGGAGGACGCGACGCGGTCGTACGCCGTGCTGGGCAAGGCGGTGGGGTTGTCCAGCGGGGCCGCGCACGAGCGGGTGCGCAAGTTGCGCGAGCGCGGGGTGATCAGGCGGACGACGATCGAGGTGGACCAGGCGGCGCTCGGGCGTGCGGTGACGGCGTACGTGCTGGTGGACGGGAGCACCTGGATGGGCGACAGCGCCGACCGGCTGGCGGCGATCCCGGAGATCGAGGAGGCGCACGTCATCGCGGGTCCCGCGTCGGTGCTGCTCAAGGTCCGTACGGCCGGGACGGTGGAGCTGCAGGACGTGCTGCGCCGGGTGTTCGGGGTGGACGGGGTCACCGGGACGCAGACCATCGTGGTCCTCGAGACCCTGTTCGAGCGAACCCTCAAGTAATCTCCAGGTATGACGAAGGTCGCCTGGAACACCAAGGAGCTCACCGTCGGCGAGCTCGCCGAACGCAGCGGGGTCGCCGTGTCCGCCCTGCACTTCTACGAGACCAAGGGCCTGATCAAGAGCCGCCGTACGGCGGGCAACCAGCGCCGGTACACCCGCGACAGCCTGCGCAGGGTCGCGTTCATCAGGCTGGCCCAGCGCATCGGCATCCCCCTGAAGACCATCAAGGACGCCCTCGCCGAGCTGCCGGACGAGCGCACGCCCAACCGAGACGACTGGGCCCGGCTGTCGGCCGCCTGGCGCGGGGAGCTGGACGACCGGATCGAGCAGCTTCAGCGGCTGCGGGACGATCTCACGGACTGCATCGGGTGCGGCTGCCTGTCGCTCGACCGGTGCCCGGTGGCCAACCCCCACGACCGGCTCGGCGACGAGGGCCCGGGCGCGCGCCGCATCGACACCCGCCTCTGCCCCCCACCCCAGTCCTGCGCCCCCTCACCCGGCTGCGCCCCCTTCACGGAAACGCCCCTCCCCACGGCCTCCTGACGCCCCACCCCAAGGCTGCCCCTCGCCGTCGTCACGGTCGGCCCGGCCCTCACCCGAGGGACCTCTCGCGGTCGGGCTCGGCCGCTGGAGGGACCCCAAGGCCGTCCTCCTCACGCAAAAGGACCCCAGCCGAAGCGCGGCGCTTCGGCTGAGGTCCTGAGCCCTTTCAGCGGGCGGGCTTGGCCGGCGGGACGATGAGCGTCGGCCGGTGCGCATGATGGAGCACGTGGTTGGACACGCTCCCCAGCAGCACCGACCGCACCCCCGCCAACCCTCGCGACCCCGTGACGATCACCGAGGCATCCACCTCATCCGCCACATCGACGATCGTCTTCCAGATCGACTCGTTGTCAGCCACCGCCCGATAGGTGACGTCCGAGAGCCCGGCGGCGATGGCCAGCTCGGCCCCCTCCCGGGCATGCTGTTCCGCCTGCGCGTGCGACTCGTCCTCGGTGCTCTGGTCGAGGGCGCCCGCGGCCAGCGGATACTTCTTGAGCTGCACGAGCAGCGGCTCCCACACCGTGACGACGACGGTGGGCTCGGCGGCGAGATGCTTGGCCGCGAACTCGATCGCGGTCCGTGAGTCGGCCGAGCCGTCGTAGGCGACAAGGATGGTCATGGCGTTCTTCCTTTCGCTTCACTCTTCCGCTAAAGCACTGAAGCGATCAGGCGCCATTCCAGAGCCGGCTGTCTCCTTCGTCACACCCCGGGGGAGGGGTCAGGACTCGGTGAGGGCGATGAGGATGTGTTCCATGCAGGCGTGACCCGCCCGCTCGGCCGCCGCCGCGTCTCCCGCCGCGATGGCGCGGGCGATGGCGTCGTGCGGGATGTAGCTCTTGTCGAGCGAGGTCCCCGCGGCCGTGATGCTGGCGCGCAGAGCCGCCGAGAAGTCCTCGTACAGGTCGATCAGCACCAGGTTGTGCGTCGCGTGCGCCACGGCCATGTGGAAGGCCAGGTCGGCCTCGACGAAGTAGTCGGGGTCGTCCAGCTCCCAGGCCCGGTCCCGCTCGGCCAGGGCCGCCTCGATGCGCTTGATGTCGTCGTCCGTGCGCCGGGTTGCGGCCAGGCGCGCGGACTCGACCTCCAGCGCACGACGTACCTCGAGGATCTCGAGCTGCTCGGCTTGCTTGAGCCGCCGCAGCATCGCGCCGGACAGCTCGCTGGTCGCGCGGACGTAAGTGCCGTCCCCCTGACGGCACTCGAGCAGCCCGGCGTGCGTGAGCGCGCGTACGGCCTCCCGAACGGTGTTGCGACCCACCCCGAGCTGCTCGGCGAGCACGGTCTCGGTCGGAATCTTGCCGTTCATCGGCCACGACCCTGAGGTGATCTGCTCCTTGAGCTGATCGATCACCTGGTCGACGAGCGAAGCCCGCTGCGCCGTACGCAGACTCACAGTCCGCCTCCTCCGGGGAAACCAATCATCCTATGAGTCAATGACTGGTAGACCCTAATTATTCCAGACTCAAAACGCCAAATCTGGAGCTCCCGGAGGATCAGCGCGAAACTGTGGCGTCGACGGTCACCCCCGCCATGGCCGAACGGACTCCAGCGGCTTCGAGGGCCTTACGATATGCGGCGGTCTGTTGTGTTCTGGACCCGGCCCTGCCGTAGAGGTCGCCCAGCTCACGCCAGCAACGCGCGGCCTGCCGATCGGAGCCGAACACCGGCCGGTCGAGCGTGTCGAGCGCCCGGT
The DNA here is from genome assembly GCF_053603495.1 of Nonomuraea sp. NPDC004186. Lineage (NCBI taxonomy): Bacteria > Bacillati > Actinomycetota > Actinomycetes > Streptosporangiales > Streptosporangiaceae > Nonomuraea > Nonomuraea sp. NPDC004186. The sequence goes on from NZ_JBSGFQ010000082.1 coordinate 29,176, forward strand.
GGGCGTCGCGCAGGTGCGCGGAGGCGTCGCCTCCCTCGTCGAACGCGACGGTGGCCAGCACGAGGTGGGCCTCGGCGGGCGTGGTGCCGGCGCGGTCGTGCGACAGGCTCAGAGCCGTGTTCGCCAGCTCGCTCGCCCGCGCCGAGGCGCCGGTCCGCAGCACGACCCGCGCGTGCACGATGAGGCTCTCGCCGTGCTCGCGCGCCGTGCCGGGGAACGTGGCGAACGCCTCGGCGGCGGCCGAGATGAGGCGCTCGGCCTCGTCGGCCGGCGCCGTGGTCAGCCTGGACCAGTGCATGGCGGTCCTGGCCAGCTGCAGCGACAGCCGGGCCTGGCGGCCGGCCATGATGGCGTCGTCGGCGAGGCGCACGGCCAGCGCCGAGTCCTCGCCGGCAGCGGCGGCGGCGCTCGCGTGCCACAGCGCCTGGATCTCTCCGGAACGGTCCACAACTTGAGGAACGCCGGTCAGAGCCAGCACCCGCTGGACGTATCCCAGCTCGCGGGACTCGCTCTCGCGCTCGCTGCGCGCCTCGACCAGAGCGGCTGCCAGGTCGACGGCGATCTCGCCCTGCGTGATGGACAGCCGCTCGGCCTGCTGGAGGGCGGCGGTGGCCAGGTCGCGGGCCCGCAGGCGGTCGCCCGCCCGCTGGTAGCAGCGGCTCAGCGCGATCGTGAGCGGGAGGTCGGCCAGCCGCTCGGGGTGAGCCGCGGCCTCCCTGCGCAGGCGCTCGAACGCCTCCACCGCCTGGCCGAGGCGACCCTGGGCCTCGAGCGCGCGCGCCCTGCCGAACCGGGCGTGCGCGGTCAGCATGGCGTTTTCCTCGTCGGCCGCCTTCACGATCTCCGTGAAGCGGTCGGCGGCGACGGACGGGTCGCCATGCTGCAGCTCGAGCTCGGCGTGACGCAGGCCGAGCTCCGTGTCGATGCGCTGCCGAGGTTCGATCCCGTGAAGGAGGAACTCGGTCGTGCACCCCAGCCGCTCGGCCAGCAGCCGGGCCACGACAGGAGTCGGCGTGCGCTTGCCCGACTCAATGAGCGAGACATAACTGTCAGACAGGTCGGGTCCGGCCAGTTGGGCCTGGGACATCCGCCTGTTCAGCCGCAGTCCGCGGACGCGGTCACCGATGGTTCCCTGACTCGGCATCTCATCTCTCAAGGCGGGGAAGGGTCAACAACACGCAATGATTGCATGAAGTAGCCGAATCGGGTATCCCCGAGTGAAGAATTCCCCGCGAGGAGATTAATCGTCGCTCTCGTCCTTGCTGGGAAAAAGCATCCCGCAGACCTCGAGGTACAGCGTCTCGGGGTACGGAATGTACTCCACGGTCGAGAGTGCCTGGTCCTGACCTGCTGACTCGAGGATGAACTCACCGTAACCGAGCATGCGCCCAAGCAGACTTCTTTGGAAGCTCATGTCGGTGACCTTGCCCAAAGGCATCATCGCGACCTTACGGGTGATCAAGCCCGTTGTCAGCAGCATGCGCTTCGAAGTCACCACAAAGTAATCGACCGACCACTCCGCGACTTTCCACACGAAACGCACCAGAAGCAGGAGCCACAACCACCACACGACGACGAGCGCCGTGCCACCCTGATCGCTGCCTCCGAAGAACTTGCTGAGCAAGCCCGCGACGATCAGGCCGGCGAGCACCTCGGCAACCGGGCGTAGCAAGATCGCAGGGTGCCGCCGGACCATGATGAACTGTTGTTCTTGGGGGAGAAGGTATCGGTTGACCGACGACGGGGCGGAGTCCCCGTGGGTCACAAGTCTCATGACAGGCTGTTCACAAATTGAGCCAGCGAGTCGGCCGCGTTGAACACCGTGTCGAACGCTCCTCTCACCGCGTCCGCGGCGTCAGATGGTCGCGCGAACAGGTAGTACGCGACAAATGCGATACCACCGTATGTGAGGACTTTTTTGACCTGCACCGTCGCCTCCGTGCCCTTACCCACTCCACCCGCCCTATACATTACCCACCCGGATGCCCGGGTAAAGATGCCTTCGCGGGATAGTTTTGATCTTGTCAGCCGCGTTCGCTGGCCACCAGGGCCAGGACGTGAAGGTGCTTGCGTGCGATGCGCTCTACAAGGCTTGGATGGGCGTAACCGGTGACCTCCAGCGCGCCGTAGTGCGCAGCTTCAACGCAGCGCGTTACGGTGGTCGCGGAGTGGATGCCGGCGAACTCGTCGCACAGCACAGTTTCCACCTCCGCGTACGGAGCCGGCTCCGCCTCGCTGTGATCGCTCATCGTGCTCCCCCACGCGCATGCGGAAGTTGCCTTCCTGCCTCTTCGTACCCACGAAACAACAGTATGTAACGAAGAGATGACTGCGTGTGACGGGAAAGGTGCTTTTCGGCTGTCGTGGCGTCAGACCACGCCGTAGAGGCGGTCGCCCGCGTCGCCGAGGCCGGGCACGATGTAGCCGTTCTCGTTGAGCCGCTCGTCGAGCGCGGCGGTCACCACGCGGATGGGCTTGCCCGAGTTGGCGAACACCTTGTCCATGTACGCCAGGCCCTCGGGGGCGGCCAGCAGGCAGATGGCCGTGACGTCGACCGCGCCCCTGTCGAACAGGAACTGCACGGCCGCCGCCAGCGTGCCGCCGGTGGCCAGCATCGGGTCGACGACGTAGCACTGGCGCCCGGACAGGTCGTCGGGCAGCCGCGTGGCGTACGTCTCGGCCTGGAGGGTGGACTCGTTCCTGATCATGCCGAGGAACCCGACCTCCGCCGTGGGCAGCAGCCGGGTCATGCCGTCGAGCATGCCGAGCCCGGCGCGCAGGATGGGCACCACCAGGGGGTACGGCTTGGCCAGTCGCACGCCGTGGGCGGGGGCCACGGGCGTCTCGACCGTGACGTCGTTGATCCGCACGTCGCGGGTGGCCTCGTACGCGAGCAGCGTCACCAGCTCATCCGCGAGCCTGCGGAAGGTCGGCGAGTCGGTGCGGACATCGCGCAGCGTGGTGAGCTTGTGGGCCACGAGCGGATGGTCGACGACGAGGGTTTCCATAAACGGCAAGGCTATCCGCTGGGGAACGTGCATGGGGACCCCCGCCACCTGCGGTGGTCCCCTGACCGCGCCCACCCCCGGCGGCCCCTCAGGCCATGGGTTTTGATCACAATTTAGTCCGAGAGGCACACGCCTCGTGCGCGGGTCTGAAACGATTGGGTGCTGGTAATACCTGTCGTGTCAGAAGTCGGGTGGGGATGGCGATGGCAGACGAAGATGACGCTCTGGACTTCGCCATCGTGGTCTATCGCGAGGACGGGTGCTGGGATGCCGAGCTCCTGCCGGTCGTGCTCACGTCCGACCTGCAGGGGTTGATCCATGCCCTGCGCCAGCAGCCGAGCGAGAGCGGGACGATCGGCCTGGTCGCCGTGGGTGACGAGTTCTTCGTGGCGCTGCGGGTCCTGGGCGAGCGGGTGGACGTCTTCCTGTCCGACATCGCGGCCTCCTGGGACTTCCCGCTGGCCCGCCAGGTTCTCGAGTACCTCGACGTGCCGGTGCCGGACGAGGAGGAGCTCGACGAGATCCTCCAGGACGAGGAGACCGTGCTCCCCGCCGGAGATCTGTCGATCTTCGCCGATCTCGGGTTGGACGAGATGGAGCTGGGCATCCTCTCCGGCGACATCGACTTGCTGCCCGAAGATGTGCTGTCCAGCATCGCCGCGCGGCTCGGCTTCTCCGAGCCGTTCGAGCGTGCCATCGAATCGGTCTTCGGCTGACCCCCTGGAGCTCGGACATGGCGTCCAACACCTTCTCTGCGGCTTTCGTCAGGACCTCGGACGGCTGGAGCGGCGCCGAGGTCGATCTGAGCGCGGCCGAGATCGTCGACGACCTCGGTGACGCGGTCACGGAGACGCTGAGCCTCTCCGGCGACGAGCTGGCCCTGCTCTGCGTCGAGGTCGAGGACGAGTGGTTCGCGATCGCCCGCTACCGGGGCGAGGAGGAGCCGCGCGTGTTCCTGTCGGACGCGCACGCGATCCTGTCCGACCCGCTCGGCGAGCTGTTCGCCGAGTTCGCCGGCGTGGCGCCCGACAAGGAGGCCAACGGCCTCGGCGTGCGCCCGGCCGGTGACTACGAGCTGCTGAGCGACCTCGGGGTCAGCTCCGAGGAGCTGCTGGAGCTGAGCATGGAGGAGGGCATGCTGCCGGCCGACATCCTGTCGGTGATCGCCGAGCGGCTGGCCTTCGCCGACGAGCTCGACCGGCTGCGGTGACCCGGCTCTCGCTGTGACGTACGAGGAGGCCATGCGCCTGGCGCTGGCGGAGGCGGACGCAGCGGGGTCCAGGGGAGAGATCCCCGTGGGCGCGGTGGTGCTCGACGCGCTCGGCGAGGTCCTGTCCGCGGCGGGCAACGACCGCGAGTCCTCCGCCGACCCGACGGCCCACGCCGAGGTTCTCGCGCTCCGGCAGGCGGCCGTGCGGCGCGGGCAGTGGCGGCTGGCCGGCTGCACGCTCGTGGTGACCCTGGAGCCCTGCACGATGTGCGCGGGCGCCGCTGTACTGGCGCGAGTCGATCGGATCGTGTACGGCGCGGTGGACGAGAAGGGCGGGGCCGTGGGCTCGCTCTGGGACGTCGTACGCGACCGCCGGCTCAACCATCGGCCCGAGGTCGTCATGGGAGTGTTGGCGGACGAGTGCTCGTCGGTACTAAAGCGGTTCTTCGCTACTCGCCGGATCCGGTAAGCTCGTGCGCGGTGGTGTCGCCTAGTGGCCGAGGGCGCACGCCTCGAAAGCGTGTGATGGGGCAACTCATCCGTGGGTTCAAATCCCACCACCACCGCCACGAGAAGGGCCTCCGACCTACGGGTCGGGGGCCCTTCGTCTGTCAAGATCACGCGGACGGATTCCCGGTGGCGGTGGTCGGTCACCTTCCGACCCGAAGGAACGCCGGAGAATGGCATCGATCGAACCGCGCAAGGGCCTGAAGGGGCGCGCCAGCTACCGCGTCGCCTGGTAAATCGACGGCAAGCGGCCGGCTACCCCAAGCCCGCTCCGGCGGCCCGTCGGCCGCCGCCGACGTGCCCACCGTGGGCGAGGACGAAGACCCCATCCTGCCCACCGGTGCCCGATGGGGCAGCATCCAGCGGTCGGCATGGCCGGATCACATCATGCACGCGTTGAACTGAATTGATGGGATGGATCCATCCTCTCGCTCGTTGCCGGTGATGTCCAGATGAGAGATCTACCGAGAGCATCGCAGCAAAGTGCCCCTTGGGGTAGACAGTGCCCCAGATTCGGCCTTAAATACATCCCATCTCTTCATGTTGGTGACACACGGATGCCGCCGATATGAAACATCCCCCGCTTCGGGATCAGTGCGAGGAAGTGCCGATGAGACTCACAACTGTCCTGTGCTCCACCGCCTCCGCCGTGTCCGCGCTGGTCTTGCTCAGCGCCTGCAGCAGCTCCGGCACCACGGCCACGTCGAGCTCCACGCCACTGGTCGGCGTGGACTACCCGCGCTCCGACACCGACTTCTGGAACTCGTACATCAAGTACACGCCCGAGTACGCCAAGGAGCTTGGCCTCGAGCTCAAGACCACCAACTCGCAGAATGACGTCGCCAAGCTGACCGCCAACGCGCAGACGTTCATCAGCCAGGGTGTGAAGGGCCTGGCGATGGCTCCGCAGGACACCGCCGCCATCGCCCCGACCCTCGCGCAGCTGGAGGCGAAGAAGATCTCGGTCGTCACCGTCGACACCCGCCCCGACAGCGGCAAGGTCTACATGGTCGTCCGCGCCGACAATCGTGCCTACGGCGAGAAGGCGTGCCAGTACCTGGGCACCAAGCTGGCCGGCAAGGGCAAGGTCGTCATGCTTCAAGGCGACCTTGCCTCCATCAACGGCCGTGACCGCACCGAGGCGTTCAACGACTGCATGAAGAAGAACTACCCGGGCATCACGGTGCTGGGAGAGGCCACCAACTGGGACGGCGCCGTCGCCGCGCAGAAGCTCCAGACAGACCTGACCGCCCACCCGGACATCAAGGGCGTCTACATGCAGTCCAGCTTCGCCCTGTCCGGCACGCTCCAGGTGCTCAACCAAAAGGGCCTGTTGGTCGGCCCCGAGGACCAGAAGCACGTGTTCGTCGTCTCGAACGACGGCATCCCCGAAGAGCTCAAGTCCATCGCCGAGGGCAAGATCGACGCCACCGTCTCCCAGCCGGCCGACCTCTACGCCAAGTACGCCCTGTACTACCTGAAGGCCGCAATGGACGGGAAGACGTTCAAGCCGGGCAAGACCGACCACGACAGCACCATCGTCCAGGTCCGTGACGGCCTGCTGGAGGACCAGCTCGCAGCCCCGCTCGTCACCGCCGACGGCGGCACCTACGGCGGTGTCCCCAGCCTCAAGAGCACCGACACGTCCCTGTGGGGCAACAACCTCGGCTGAGTCTCAGAGCTCGTCAGGAAACAGAACGGCTCACGAACACAAGGCGGTTGAGATGAGCGACGGGGAGCGAGCAGTCACCCCCGCGTCCGCCCCGGCGCACGACGGGAGAGCCCCGGCCGGCCCTCCCGTCGTCGAGGCGACGGGCATTGTCAAACGATTCGGTCCGACGGTGGCCCTGAACGGCGCCCGGATCACCATCATGCCCAACGAGACCCACGCGCTGGTCGGCCGCAACGGCGCCGGCAAGTCGACCCTGGTGTCCGTCCTCACCGGACTTCAGGCCCCGGACGAGGGAACGGTCACCTTCGGCGGCAGCCTGGCGCCCCGGCTCGCGGACCGCGACGCCTGGCGGCAGCGGGTGGCCTGTGTTTACCAGAAGTCGACGATCATCCCCACGCTGACCGTCGCCGAGAACCTCTTCCTGAACCGGCACGAGCACGGCCGGAGCGGGCTGATCAGCTGGCAGGGCGTGCGCAGGCGGGCGCGGGAACTGCTGTCGACCTGGTCGGTGGACGTGGATCCGCAAGCCCCGGCCGGCGATCTCAGCGTGGAACAGCGGCAGTTCGTCGAGATCGCCCGTGCGCTGTCCTTCGGAGCCCGGTTCATCATCCTCGACGAACCGACCGCGCAACTCGACGGCGCGGCGATCAACCGGCTCTTCGAGAGAATACGTGATCTGCAGCGCCAGGGCGTGACCTTCCTGTTCATCAGCCACCACCTCCAGGAGATCTACGAGATCTGCGACATGGTGACGGTGTTCCGAGACGCCCAGCACATCCTGACCGCGCCGGTCGCCGAACTTCCCCGCACCGAGCTCATCGCCGCCATGACCGGCGAGGCGGCGGCCGACAGGCGCGAGGAACGGGCGAGCGCCCTCGACGTCGGCGCGACGTCGGCGCTGAGCGTCCGGGGCCTCACCGGCCAGGCCTACGAGGACGTCACCTTCAAGGTGGGCGCGGGCGAGATCGTCGGCCTGGCCGGGGCCGCCGGCAGCGGTCGCATCGAGGTCGCCGAGACAGTCGTGGGGCTGCTGGCCGCCGACGGCGGCGAGGTCGAGATCGCAGGGCGGCGGCCACAGCCGGGCAGCGTGCCCGCCGCGCTCGCCGCCGGCGCCGGGTTCGTCCCGCAGGACCGGCACCACCAGGGTTTCGTACCCGACATGTCGATCGCGGACAACGCCACGCTGTCCGTGCCCAAACGGCTCAGCCGGGGAGGGTTCCTGAGCCGCGACCGCCGGGACCAGCTTGCCGAGGGCATGATCGAGAAACTGGCGATCAAGACCTCAGGCCCCGACCTGTCGGTCTCCGCGCTGTCCGGGGGTAACCAGCAGAAGGTCGTCATGGCCCGCGCCCTCGCCGACGACCCCCGGCTGCTGGTGCTGATCAACCCGACCGCAGGCGTGGACGTGCGCTCCAAGGAGTTCCTCCTCGGCAAGGTCGAGGAGACCGCGGAAGGCGGCACCGGAGTGCTCATCGCCTCCGACGAACTCGACGACCTGCGCATGTGCGACCGGGTCCTGGTGATGTTCCAGGGCCGAGTGACCTCAGAGATCGCCCGCGGCTGGCACGACCACGACCTAGTGGCCGCGATGGAAGGAGTGGACCTCAATGCCTGAAACCGCCCTCGCGGACACGCCCGCCCCCAAGCCCACGAAGCCCGAGGCCGGGCGGAAGGGGCTGTTCGGCGGCCGGATACCCGTGGCCCGGCTGCGTGACCTCGCTCTGGTTCCCGCGATCGTCGCGATCGCGATCGTCGGCCAGATTGTCAACCCGGTCTTCCTCCAGGGCGACAACCTGATCAATGTCCTGCAGACCATGTCCGAGATCGCCCTGCTGGTCCTCGCCCAGACGATGATCCTGATCGTCAAGAAGATGGACCTGTCTCTGGAGTCCACCATGGGCCTCGCGCCCGGCGTCGCCGCCCTGCTGGTAGTGCCGACCGGCGTCGGACCCGGCCTCGGGCTCCTCCCCGGCGCCTGGTCGATTCCCATCACGCTGGCCGTGGGTGCGCTCATCGGCGTGGTCAACGCCCTGCTGATCATCCGCTTCGGTCTCAACGGCTTCATCGTCACCCTCGGCATGCTGATCGTCCTGCGTGGTGTCCTCACCGGCATCTCGGGCGGCCAGACCTTCTTCCAACTGCCGGAGTCGATGCTCTACCTGGGCAGCGCCCAGTGGTTCGGGATACCCGCCTCTATCTGGATCTGCCTGGTGCTGTTCGCCGTCGCGATCGTCGTCCTGGGCTGGACCAGCTTCGGCCGCTCGCTGTACGCCATCGGCGGCAACGTCGACGCGGCGAAGGCGGCCGGTATCCGCACTGACCGGGTGCTGTGGATCGTCATCGTCACCGGCAGCCTGCTGGCCGCACTCGCCGGGCTGATGCTTTCCGGGCGTCTCGCCTCCGTCGCCTCCGCGCAGGGCAACGGTTACATCTTCACCGTGTTCGCCGCCGCCGTCATCGGCGGGATCAGCCTCAACGGCGGCAAGGGCACCATGTTCGGCGCCTTCAGCGGCATCCTGCTGCTCTTCATGATCCAGAATGTGCTCACCCTCGCGGGTGTCCCCGCCCAGTGGATCGGCGCCCTCAACGGCCTGATCATCCTGGTCGCGCTGACCATCTCCCGCATCACGGGCGGCAAGGTCCAGGAGTGAACCGGGCGGCCCCACGCCGCCGTACGCCGCCCCATCTTTGTTCCGTCGCAGGAGGTCGTGTCGCCGCCTGCCGCCACAGGAGTTGCTGCCATGTCCTCCGCTGTGCCCGTATCCGCCCGCATCACCGCGCTCGACGTCATGGACGTCCGGTTCCCGACGTCCGAGCATCTGGACGGATCGGACGCGATGAACCCCGAACCCGACTACTCGGCCGCCTACGTCATCTTGCGCACAGACGCCGGTGACGGACTGGAGGGCCACGCCCTGGCCTTCACCACGGGCCGTGGCAACGATGTCCAGGCCGCCGCCATCGCGGCCCTGGCCCCGCATGTGGTCGGATTGTCCGTCGACGAGGTCTGCGCCGACCTCGGCAAGTTCTCCCGCTCTCTCGTCCACGACCCCCAACTGCGCTGGCTGGGCCCGGAGAAGGGCGCCATCCACATGGCCACCGGCGCCGTCGTCAACGCCGCCTGGGACCTCGCGGCCAAGCGGGCCGGCAAGCCCGTCTGGCGGTTCCTCGGCGAGATGTCGCCAGAGGAGCTGGTCGCCCAGATCGACTTCCGGTGGCTGAGCGATGCCCTCACTCCAGAGGAGGCGCTTCAGATCCTGCGCCGCGCCGAACCGGGCCGCCAGCAGCGCATCGCCCACCTGCTGGAGCGCGGCTACCCCGCCTACACCACCACCCCTGGCTGGCTCGGCTACTCCGACGAGAAGCTGGCCCGCCTCGCCCGCGAGGCCGTCGCCGACGGCTTCACCCAGATCAAGCTGAAGGTCGGCGCGGACCTCGAGGACGATCTACGGCGTATGCGCACTGCTCGTCAGACGGTGGGCGAGGGCATTCGCATCGCGGTCGATGCCAACCAGAGATGGGACGTGCAGCCCGCCATCGACTGGATGCGGGCCCTGGCCCCCTATCAGCCGTACTGGATCGAGGAGCCCACCTCCCCGGACGACATCCTCGGGCATGCCGCCGTTCGCAAGGCGGTCAGCCCCATCAAGGTCGCCACCGGCGAGCACATCGCCAACCGGGTTGTCTTCAAGCAACTCCTCCAGGCGGGCGCGGTGGACATCGTGCAAATCGACTCGGCACGGGTCGGCGGCGTCAACGAGAACATCGCGATCCTGCTGCTCGCTGCCAAGTTCGGGGTGCCGGTCTGCCCACACGCGGGCGGTGTGGGCCTGTGTGAGATGGTGCAACACCTGTCGATGTTCGACTACGTCGCCGTCTCCGGCACGGTCGAGGACCGGGTCATCGAGTACGTCGACCATCTGCACGAGCACTTCGTCGACCCGGTCCGCGTCGCGGACGGCCACTACCTCGCCCCGGCCCTGCCCGGACTCAGCGCGCAGATGCACCCGGAGTCCCTCAAGGAGTACGCCTACCCCGACGGCCCGGTCTGGACCGCCCGTGCCTGACGCCCACCATCACGTGTGGAACCTCGACCACCGCCCCCAGCCCTGGCTGGACGAGGCCGGCCACGAGCCGATCCGCCGCACCTTCGGCCTCGATGACCTGCGATCGACCGCGACCCGGCTCCTCGCCGGCCGACAGCTGACGAGCACGGTGGTCGTCCAGTGCGTCACGTCCGTGGTCGAGACCCCCGAGCGGCTGATGTTCGGCTCCGACCGGCCGTTATGCGTCCTGGCGGGGGGCCGGAACCGCTGGGCCGCCACCGTCGAGGTACTCCTGAGCGGCTGCTCCGCCATCGAGACCGACGCCGTGCTCGCTGACACTGCGACCACCTTCTACGGCCTGGCATCCGCCGCCGACGGGAGGACCGTCCCATGCTCCTGACCGAACTGCTGCACCCTGGAATCCTCGAAGCCCTGGCCGGAGCCGGCCACGGCGCCCGCGTCCTGCTCGCCGACGGCCACTACCCCGCCAGCACCGCCACCGGCGAGCGTGCCAGGACGGTCCACCTCAACCTGACCCCCGGCCTGCTGGACGTCACCGTCGTGCTCGACGTCCTGCTGCGGGCCCTGCCCGTCGAGTCGGCCCAGGTGATGGTGCCCCCCGAGGGCGCACCGGAGCCGCCGGCCATCACCGAGTACCGCTCGAAGCTGGCGCCCGTCCCGGTCGAGAAACTCGGCCGCTTCGAGTTCTACGACGCCGCCCGCTCACCCGACCTGGCGCTGGCGATCGTCACCGCCGACATCCGTACCTACGCGAACCTGCTGCTGACCATCGGCGTTCGCACTGAAAGGAACGTGAGAACACGATGACACTCGCCGTCCGTTACACGGCTGCCCGAACCCTGGACACGGCGCCCGTCGAACCCGCCTCCCCCGGACCGGGTGAGGTCGAGCTGGCCCCCGCCTACGTCGGCATCTGCGGCACCGATCTACACATCTTCCACGGTGACATGGACGCCCGGGTCAGCACACCCGCGGTCCTGGGGCACGAGATGTCCGGCCGTGTCCTCCGTGTCGGGCCGGACGTCGAAGGCTGGCGGCCCGGCGACGCGGTCACCGTGATGCCGCTGCGCTGGGACGACAGCTGCCCCGCCTGCCGCGCAGGCAACCGGCACATCTGCCAGCACCTGGATTTCATCGGTATCGACTCCCCGGGCGCGATGCAGCAGCGCTGGATCGTGCCCGCCGCCACCCTCGTACGGCTGCCCGACTCGCTCCCCCTGGACCGCGCCGCGCTCGTCGAACCCACTGCGGTGGCGGTACACGACGTCGGCCGGGCCCGAGTGCGGGACGGTGAGCGGGTGGTCGTCGTGGGCGGCGGACCCATCGGCATCCTGATCGCGCTGGTCGCGCGCGCCGCCGGTGCCGAAGTCCGCGTGGTGGAGCTGAGCGGCCACCGGCGGATCCTGGCGCAGAAGTTGGGGCTGACCGCCTGGAACCCGGCTGCCGAGGACGTGCCCGGACTGGTCCGGCAGTGGACCGGCGACGCAGGCGCGGATGTCGCATTCGAGGTCTCCGGCGCGGCAGGCGGTGTGGACACCGCGGTCCAAGTGCTGGGCGTACGCGGCCGGCTGTGCCTCGTGGCCATCCACCCCCGGCCTCGAGAGGTCGACCTGCATCGGTTCTTCTGGCGCGAACTGACCCTCATCGGCGCCAGGCTGTACGACCGTTCAGACTTCGAGAAGGCGGTCACGCTGGTCGCCGACGCCACCATCCCCGCCGAGCAGTTGATCAGCAAGGTGGTGCCACTCACCCAGGCGCCCGCCGCGTTCCAAGCGCTCGAGGCGGGTGGCGACGTCATGAAGATCCTCGTGGACTGCACCGACGACGCACAGGGAGCAGCCGTATGACTGCCTTCGACCTCACGGGAAGACTTGCCGTTGTCACCGGCGCCCGGCGCGGCATCGGCCGGGCCATGGCCCGGGCGCTGGCCGAGGCCGGCGCCGACGTCATCGGCGTCAGCGCCAACCTGGAGGAGTCCGGCAGCGCCGTCGAGAAGGACGTCCTTGCCGCAGGCCGTACCTTCGAGGCGATCCGCACCGACTTCGCCGACGCCGAGGCAGTCCGGGCCCTGGCCACGGACCTCGCTGGACGTGAGCGACCGGTGGACATCCTGGTCAACAATGCGGGCACCATCCGCCGCGCCCCGACGTCCGAACACGCCGACGCCGACTGGGAGCTGGTCCTCCAGGTCAACCTCAGCGCCCAGTTCACGCTGACCAGGGCGGTGGGCGCGGCGATGGTGTCCCGAGGCTACGGGAAGATCCTTTTCACGGCGTCGCTGCTCAGCTTCCAGGGCGGCATCAATGTGCCCGGCTACACCGCCGCCAAGCACGGTGTCGCCGGCCTGACCAAGGCGCTGGCCAACGAGTGGGCCCCGCACGGCGTCAACGTCAACGCCATCGCGCCCGGCTACATCGCAACCGACAACACTCAGGCTCTCCAGGACGATCCGGCGCGCAGCCGGGCGATCCTGGACCGCATCCCGGCCGGGCGGTGGGGCACCGCCGACGATCTCGCGGGCGCCACCGTGTTCCTGGCCTCCGACGCCGCCGCCTACGTGCACGGCACCGTGCTCCCCGTCGACGGCGGATGGCTGGGCCGATGACCGTCGGCGCCGGCCTCGCACTCCCAAGGAGCGCACCTTGCGACACCGGAAGATCACGAACACCTCTGTCGAGCTCAGCGAACTCGGCTTCGGGGCCTCCGTCATAGGCAATCTCCACCGCGTCACACCGGCCCTCGACGCGGCAGCCGCGGTCGAAGCGGCCTGGGACGCGGGCATCCGGTACTTCGACACAGCACCCCACTACGGCCTGGGCCTGTCCGAGCACCGCCTGGGCGCCGCGTTGCGGGACCGTCCGCGGAACGAGTACGTCCTATCCTCCAAAGTGGGCCGTCTGCTGGTGCCCAACGAGCGGCCGCGCGGGGTCGACGACGAGGGTTTCGTCGTCCGGGACGACCTGCGCAGGCAGTGGGACTTCAGCCGGGACGGGGTACTGCGCTCCATCGAGGCGACACTGGAGCGCACGGGCCTCGACCGTCTGGACGTCGTCTACCTGCACGATCCCGACGACCACTGGAGGCAGGCCGCCGAGGAGGCCATGCCCGTCCTGGCGGAACTACGCGACCAAGGGGTGATCGGCGCCATCGGCGCCGGCATGAACCAGTCGGCCATGCTCGCCCGCTTCCTGCGTGACACCGCCGCCGACGTGGTGATGCTCGCCGGCCGCTACACGCTCCTCGACCAGTCGGCATTGGACGACGTCCTGCCCGCCGCTCAGGAACTGGACAAAAGTGTGGTGGCGGTCGGTGTGTTCAATTCGGGACTGCTCTCCCTCGACCGGCCCGCCGAGGGCATGAAGTACGACTACCGGGACGCGCCGCCTGCCCTGGTCGCCCGTGCCCTGGCGATCGCCGAGGTCTGCGTGGCGCACGGCACGACTCTCCCGGCAGCGGCGATTGCCTTTCCGTACACCCATCCCCATATCATCAACGTCACCCTGGGCATGCGGAATGCTGAGCAGGTCGCACGGAACGCGGAACTCCACCGTCGGCACATCCCCGAAGGCCTTTGGGAGGATCTTCGTACCCAAGGATTGATCAGATCGGACGTGCCCGCCGAGAAGGGGCGCCAGAGGAGTTCGCATTGTCTTTGACCGACAAGGCCATTGAGCAGATCCGTGAGCTGATCCGCACCGGAGCCCTGCCGCCGGGTTCGAAGCTTCCACCGGAACCGGATCTGGCCGCTCAACTGGGCCTGTCCCGCAACCTCGCACGGGAAGCGGTCAAGGCACTGGCCGTCGCGCGAGTCCTGGAGATCCGGCGGGGGGACGGCACCTACGTGACCAGCCTGCAGCCGAGTCTGCTCTTCGAGGGTCTCGGCGGGGCTGTGGAGCTGCTGCAGGGCGACTCGGCCGCCCTGCAGGATCTGATGGAGGTACGTCGGCTCCTCGAACCGGTCGCCACAGCACTGGCCGCAATCCGGATCTCCGACGAACAACTCGCCGAGGTGCAACAGCACTTGGACGCCATGCGTGAGGCCCGCGACGACGTCGAACGGCTCAACGCCCACGACGCGGCCTTCCACCGTGCCGTCGTCTCAGCCACGGGCAACGACACGCTGCTCACCCTCCTGGAGGCCATCTCCGGCCGCACGTTGCGCGCCCGCATCTGGCGTGGCCTCGTCGACGCCGAGGCTGCGGGCCGCACCCTCGCCGAGCACGAGGCGATCTTCACGGCCCTGTCCACCCGTGACGCCGCTCTCAGCCAGGCCGCTGCACTGATGCACGTCAGTAGCACCGAACGGGGATTGAGGGAATACCTGCGCACCACCGAATCCCTCCCCCGCTGAGCGCCTACGGCGAACGGCACCGGAACCTGCCTGACCGACGTGGCCATGAACCACGACGAGCGGCGCGCCGATAGCGCCGGCATGGCTCCTTCGAGCGCGGCCGGCACCGCGGCGGCGGTGGGATCGAATGGCGGGGGTGGCCCCACCAGGTCAGGCCGGTTGATCGCGGCGCTCATCAAGGGCCTCCGACCGACGGGTCGGCGGCCCTTCGTCATGAGGCGGGGCGCTCCCGAGCCTTTCCAACATCATTTATGGAGCGCATGCGAAAAGGGAGCCGCGAATCCCGCGGCTCCCTTTTCCCTTTCTCAGTTGGGCAGCTCGAGGACCCTGGCGTGCAGGATCGATCTTTGGTGCAGGGCCGCGCGCAACGCGCGGTGCAGACCGTCCTCCAGATAGAGCTCGCCCTGCCACTGCACCACGTGCGGGAAAAGGTCGCCGTAGAAGGTGGAGTCGGCGGCGAGCAGCGAATGCAGGTCCAGTACGGCCTTCGTGGTGATCAACGAGTCGAGCCGGACCTGCCGTGGAGGGATCTGCGCCCACTCTCGGTTAGAGAGACCGTGGTCGGGATAAGGGCGTCCGTCGCCGACAAGCTTGAAGATCACCCCCCCGATTTTAGGAGAGAATCCGATTCCTTGCGTTGTCCGGGAGCGTCAGCGCAGGTCGCCCGGTTCGCAGGAGTCGGCTGTGCCCTTTTCGTAGCCGCGTTGGAAGGCGTTGACGCGTTGCTTGGAGCTGCCGTGCGTGAACGATTCAGGATCGATTCTGCCTTGGGTGCGTTGCTGGATTCTGTCGTCGCCGACCGCCGCGGCGGCGTCCAGGGCCTCGGAGATATCCGTCCGGGTGAACGGCTTCTCGTAGAAGCCGGTCTTGACCGCGTTGTGCGCCCAGACGCCGGCGTAGCAGTCCGCCTGGAGTTCGGTGGAGACGGAGGAGCCGCCCGTGTCGAGCGCGCCGAGCAGGTCCTGCACGTGGTGGCCGTACTCGTGGGCGATCACGTACGCCTGCGCGAACGGCCCGCCCTTGGCGCCGAACTGGGTGTGGAGCTGGTCGAAGAAGCTCAGGTCGAGGTAGACGCGCTGGTCGCCGGGGCAGTAGAAGGGGCCGACCGCCGAGCTGGCCGTGCCGCAGCCCGTACGTAAGCGACCGGAGTAGAGGATGGTCTTCGCCGCCCGATATCCCGCAATTTCCTGCTTCCAGTAGTCCTGGATGCTGTTGACCACACCCACCACCCGGCACCGCTCCGACTGGTCGGCGTCCTTGCCCGTCCGGCACTGCCCGGACAGGTTGGACGGGGACCGCCGCTGGGCGGGCTCGGCGCCGCCGCCACCGCCCACGTTGTTCAGCACGACGACCAGCACGAGCACGATCAGGCTGACGATGCCGCCACCGCCGATGATCATGCCGCCGGGGAAGCCACCGCCACCACCGCCCGAATAACCGCCGCCGGCATCCTCGACCTGCGAGGAGTCGAGCTCGACGTCGTCCCTGAAGTCCATGCTGACGTCCCTTCCGGAGGTGCCGCCCGCATGACAGCTTCCCCACAGACCGGTATCAAATACCTCCGGAGAACGTGTCGCACCGCTTGGGGTCCCCGCTGTCGTACCCGACGCTGAACCAGCTCTCCCGCTGCCGCGACGTGCCGTGGGTGAAGGCGTCGGGGGTCACCCGGCCCTGTGTGCGGCGCTGGATGCTGTCGTCGCCGACCGCCGCGGCCGCGCTGAGCGCCTGGTCGATGTCCGTCTGGGAGAACGGCTCCCGGAAGAAGCCGGTCTTGACCGCGTTGTGCGCCCAGACGCCCGCGTAGCAGTCGGCCTGCAGCTCCAGCCGCACCGACGGGCTGCCCGCGCCGGGCCTGCTGTCGGGGCCGACCCTGTTCATGGTGCCGAGCAGGTTCTGGACGTGGTGGCCGTACTCGTGGGCGACCACGTACGCCTGCGCGAACGGACCGCCCTCGGCGCCGAAGTCGCGCTGGAGCGTGTTGAAGAACGACAGGTCGAGGTAGACCTTGCGATCGACGGGGCAGTAGAACGGGCCCACGGCGGCGTCGGCCGTGCCGCAGCCGGTGTTGACAGCGTTGGAGAACAGCACGGTCCTGGCGGGCTTGTACGTGCGCCCGCGCTCCTGGAACGCCTGCCGCCAGTACGTCTGGATGCTGTTGACCGTGCCGACGACGCGGCAGTCCTCGGACTGCTCGGCATCGGCGCCGGTCCGGCACCGCGCCGCCAGGTTGCCGGTCTGGGCGGGCATGGCCGGGGCGCTCGGCTGCCGCCCGCCGCCCTGCGGCCCGCCTCCCTGGCCGCTGAACGGCGAGGGGATGACCCCGAACAGGAACAGCCCGGCCGCCGCCAGGATGAGCAGCAGGCAGCCGCCGCAGCCTCCTCGGCCGCCGATGGGCAGCATGCACCCGCCCGGCATCCCGCCCCCGCCCGGCTGCGGACCGGAGGCCCGTACGTCCTCGACCTGCGACGGATCGAGTTGCGCGTCGTCGTCGAACTGCATGCCTCCCTACTCCCCAGCAACGGGTCGAATACGCAGCGCGACAAACTGGGATGCGCGCGACCGGATATGTCCGCTAATCTGCCGATATGACGGCTGGCTTGATCGGAATCGCGCTGGTGTCGCTGGGCATGGTTCTCACGCCCGGGCCGAACATGGTCTATCTGATCTCACGATCGATCTCCCAGGGCCGCCGGGCCGGCCTGATCTCCCTCACCGGCGTCTTCCTCGGCTTCACGCTCTACCTGACCGCGACGTGCCTGGGGCTGACGGCGGTCTTCGCGTACGTACCGGCCGCCTACACGGCACTCAAGCTCGCCGGCGCCGCGTACCTGCTCTGGCTGGCCTGGAACGCCGTCAAGCCGGGCGGCACCTCGGCCTTCCAGCCGCGCACGCTCACCCCCGAACCCCCGCGCAAGCTGTTCGGCATGGGCCTGCTGACCTGCCTGCTCAACCCCAAGATCGCCATCCTGTACCTGTCGCTGCTCCCGCAGTTCATCGACCCTTCGATGGGCCACGTACTGCTGCAGAGCCTGGCGCTCGGCTCGGTCCAGATCGTGGTCGCCACCACGGTCAACGGCCTGATCGCCATCTCGGCCGGCGCGCTGGCCGCCTTCCTGGGCAGCCGCCCTCTCTGGCTCCGCGTCCAGCGCTACGTCACCGGCACGATCCTCGGCGCCTTCGCCATCCACATGGCCACCGACCGATCGAAGGCCCTGGTGGCCGCCTAGCGTCGGCGCGGCTGACAGCGGCGACCACCGGCTCATGAGCGAGCGCCCTCGGGGAGCGGGGCCGAGGCGGCCCGGGTTGCCGGGCGCATGGCCAGGACCAGTACGGCCATCCCGGCGAAGACGACCACGGCGACACCGCCCGTGACATGCAGACTGGCCGTGAAGGCCTCCCGCGCCGCGTGCAGCAGTTCCGCCCCCTGGCTCGCGGGAAGGTGCCGGCTGGCGGCGACCGCGCCGGCCAGCGAGTCGGACGTGCCGTCCATCCGGCTGCGGTAGACCACCGCGGCCACCACGCCGAGCAGCGCGAAGCCGAGCGAACCGCCGAAGTAGTTGCCGGTCTCCGACATCGACGCCGCCGAGCCGGCGCGCTCCGGCGGCACGGACCCGACGACCAGGCCGGTGCCCAGCGCGAACAGCGGGCCGGTGCCCAGCGCCAGTACGGTGATGCCGATCATCACCAGCGGCAGCGCGCTCGGACCGTCGACGGCGACCAGGAGCAGGCTGCCCAGCGCCGACCCCACCAGCCCGCCGGCGATCGCGGTCGTCTGCTTCATCCGCCGGGCCAGCGCCGGCGCGGCCATGGTGCCGACCGCCACGCCCAGGCCCATGGGCGCGAACAGCACCGCCGACGCGACCGGCGAGAAGTCCAGCACGCTCTGCAGGTACTGGGTCACCAGCAGGCCCGTGCCGGCCATGGCGATGCCGGCGAAGACCAGCGCGACGATCACGGCCGTGAGCGGCCGGTTGCGGAGCAGCCGCAGGTCCAGCAGCGGCGTCTCCAGCCGCAGCTGCCGGCGTACGAACAGCGATCCGACGACCGCGCCGACGACGAGGGCCACCGCCGGCACGACCGGCACGCTCTCGACGGTCAGCTGCTTGAGGCCGTAGACCATCAGAAGCACCGCCACGAGCGACAGCCCGACGCTGGCCAGGTCCAGCCGGCCGGCCCGGTCGCTGCGGAACTCCGGCAGCAGGACCGGCCCGGTGAGCAGCAGCAGCGCCATCGCCGGCACGGCGACCAGGAACACCGATCCCCACCAGAAGTGCTGGAGCAGGAATCCGGCGAGCACGGGTCCGAGCGCGCCGCCGGTGAACTGGCAGGTCGCCCAGATCGCGATGGCCTGCCCCCGCTGCCGTTCGTCGCGGAACATGTTGGTGATCAAGGCCAGCGTGGACGGCGCCAGGGTCGCGCCGGCGATGCCCAGGAGCGCCCGTGCGACGATCAGCATCAGCGGGCCGGCCGCGAAGGCGGCCACGACCGACAGCACCGCGAACGCCGCCGCGCCGATCATCAGCAGCCGCCGGCGGCCGATCCGGTCGCCGAGCGTCCCCATCGTGATGACCATGCCGGCCACCATGAACCCGTAGCTGTCACTGATCCACAGCTGCTCGACGTTGGTGGCACCCAGGTCGGCGCTCAGCTGCGGAAGCGCGAGGAGCAACGCCGTCATGTCCATCGCGACGAGCAATGTCGGCAGCATGAGGACGGCCAGTCCCAGCCATGCCCGGTTGACTCTCATATCCGAAACTCCCTGTTCTCTCGACGTTTCGCCGGTTGGTCGGAGCGGGCGAGAGTTTCTTGACATCGACACGGGGGAGACCTCGCGCGACTGCCGCCACGGTGGGGCGGCGAAAAACTTGTGCGAATGTTCTGCCGGGGATGTCAAGACGGCGGCAGCGGCTCCGACCAACCGGTCGAAGGCCCCGGCCGGGGCTCGCGAACCACAAGGAGGACACGATGAAGTTCCTGATCAGCCTGCACATCAATCCGGCCGTGCTGGACGCGCTGACCGACGAGGAGAAGGCGGCGATCGGCGACGGCCACGGCAGGTTCATCGAGGCGCTGAAGGAATCCGGCGAGCTGATCACCACGCAGGCGCTGGTCGACCCGTCACAGGCGGCTGTGGTGTCCGTACGCAACGGCCAGCCGGTGGTGACCGACGGCCCTTTCCTGGAGGCGAAGGAGTACCTGGGCGGCTTCTACCTGATCGACTGCGAGAACAAGGAGCGGGCGATCGAGCTGGCGACCCAGATCCCGGACACCGCGATCCAGGGGCTGGGGGTGGAGGTGCGGCAGGTGATGTTCGCTGACGGACAATTGGAGGCATGACGACATCAGCCATCGAGGACCTGCTGCGTGAGCTCACGCCGCAGGTCCTCGGCGCGTTGGTACGCCGGCACGGCCAGTTCGAGGAGTGTGAGGACGCCGTGCAGGAGGCCGTCCTCGCCGCCACCGTGCAGTGGCCGGCAGAGGGACTGCCGGACAACCCGCGCGGCTGGCTGGTCACAGTCGCTTCCCGGCGGCTCATCGACCAGATGCGCAGCGACCATGCGCGCCGCGAGCGCGAGTCGGCCACGGCCACCGAGGTGAAGCCCGAGGACGTGCCGGACACCGACGACACGCTCGTCCTGCTGTTCCTGTGCTGCCATCCGACCCTGACCGCGGCCTCCCAGACCGCCCTGACGCTGCGGGCGGTCGGCGGGCTCACCACTGCTGAGATCGCCCGCGCGTTCCTGGTGCCGGAGGCCACGATGGCGGCCAGGATCAGCCGGGCCAAGCAGCGCATCAAGGCCGCCGGCAGCTCGTTCGGCCTGCCGGAGGGCCCGGAACGCGAGGAGCGGCTGCAGGTCGTCCTGCACGTGCTCTACCTGATCTTCAACGAGGGCTACACCGCCTCCTCGGGCAGCGAGTTGCACCGCTCCGACCTCGCGCACGAGGCGATCCGGCTGGCCAGGATGGTGCACGCGCAACTGCCCGAGGACGGCGAGGTGACCGGGCTGCTCGCGCTGATGCTGCTGACCGACGCTCGCCGGCAGGCACGTACGACGGCGGCCGGCGACCTGATACCGCTGGACGAGCAGGACCGTACGAAGTGGGACCGGGGCCTGATCGACGAGGGCATCGAGCTGGTCAAGGCGTCGCTGGCCGGCCCGGCGCTGGGGCCCTACCAGTTGCAGGCCGCCATCGCCGCCACGCACGCCGACGCGGCCACGGCCGAGGAGACCGACTGGCCGCAGGTGCACGCCCTCTACCTGATCCTCGAACGGATCGCGCCCAACCCGATGGTCACCCTCAACCGCGCGATCGCGCTCGCCGAGACCGAGGGCCCGTCGGCCGGCCTGGCCCTGCTGTCCACGTTGGACAGCGACGAGCGGATGGCCGGGCATCACCGGCTGCTGTCCGTACGGGCGCATCTGCTGGAGAAGACCGGCGACACGGCCGGGGCGTACGAGCACTACCGGCGCGCCGCGAAGTCCACGGCCAGCCTCGCCGAGCAGCGGTACCTGGAGTCCCGGGCCGGCCGGGTGAAACCCTAGATTCGCCTGCGCCTCAGGGCCTCCTGGCGACCAGCACCTCGCTCGCCAGCTCCTGCTCCCACCGGCCTGCCGGGTTGTCGGCGAGCAACGCCCGTCGCAGCGTCTCGACGAACGCGGGCAGACGGTCGCCCAGCCTGGCGGGCGAGCTGTAGGAGTAGGAGAGCTGAAGCCCGACCAGTCCATCCACGTCCCAGACCAGCCGCCGGCTGAACACCCGGGATTCCACCCTGCTGAAGGCCGAGGCGGCCAGCACCTCGTGGTGGTGCTCGCCCGTCGCGTGGAACGAGTTGGCCGCGGTGCGGATGTCGAGGCCGAACTCCTCGCACACCCGCCTCTCGACCGGCTGCCACGGTTGCGAGTCCGGCTGCCACGGCTCTCCCCGCTGCCTCGCCGGGCCGACCAGCGCCACCGCGCCGCCGGCCGGCAGCAGCTCGTCCAGCTCCGTCAGCACGGACCTACGATCCATCCAGTGGAACGACCGACCCATCACCACCTGCTCGAACGGCGGCAACCCCCGCAGAACGGTTGAGTCGCCCCGCACCCAGGTGATGTTGGCGACACCCCCGGCCAGCCGCCTCCCTTCGGCGAGCATCTCCCGCGCCGGATCCACCGCGAGCACCGCCCTCACCCGCCGGGCCAGCGGGATTGCGATCGTCCCGGGACCACAGCCGAGATCCAGCACCCGCCCGTCCTCGCCGAACGTCTCCGCCAGATGCTCCATCGCCGCCCGGCCGTAGCCCGGCCGGTATCTCGCGTAGTACGGCGCAGCCCCGCCGAACAGATCCTCCACGGGACACCTGTCAGCAGTTGACGTCGGAGTCCTGGACGAGCACCAGAACTGCGAGGCAGCCCGTGAAGAGCGAGGCGGCCGGCAGCACGAGCGAGCGAGTAGGCATCGCGGATCCCATCGGTGAGGCGCCTCCGAGATCATGACAGCGCCGTGATGCCGTCAACCGCTCAGTGCACAGAATCTCGACAAAACCGCCTCCGACGTCACACCTAATAGCGACCGGCCCGCCTGTTCGGCGTGGGGTGGTCAGGTTCGGGCATGGCGGCGCGGTACCAGCACGTCACCGACGACATCCGGCAGACCGTGGCCAAGCAGAGGTCTGGAGTCTCATCTGGGAGGCGGGAAGGCCCGGAATAGCGAAAGGGGCCGACTTGGATGGGGTCGGCCCCTTCGCGTTTACTGCCTCAACCAGGCGCGGAGGATAGGGGATTTGAACCCCTGATAGGTTGCCCTATACACGCTTTCCAAGCGTGCGCCCTCGGCCACTAGGCGAATCCTCCGCCGACGAGCTTACCGGACTTCTGGGCGTGTGCAGACCACCTTTTCCGGTGTGGAGCGAGCACTGCGTCATCCGGCTAGACTGTGCAGGGACCCCTCGCGCGGCGTCATCCTGTGAACCTCCCCAGGGCCGGAAGGCAGCAAGGATAAGCGGGCTCTGGCGGGTGTGCGAGGGGTCTCTTCGTTGAGAGCCCCCTCGCAGGCGGGATGGTCGCATGAGCCTTGCGCTTTACCGCAAGTACCGGCCCGGGACGTTCGCCGAGGTCAAGGGTCAGGAGCACGTCACAGACCCGCTGCGGCAGGCGTTGCGTACGAGGCGGATCAACCACGCCTACCTGTTCAGCGGCCCTCGCGGGTGTGGCAAGACCTCCAGCGCGCGCATCCTGGCGCGCTCTCTCAACTGCGAGCAGGGGCCGACGCCCGACCCGTGCGGTGTCTGCGAGTCGTGTGTCGCGCTCGCCCCCACCGGTCCTGGCCACCTCGACGTCATCGAGATCGACGCCGCCTCGCACGGTGGCGTGGACGACGCGCGCGACCTGCGTGAGCGGGCGTTCTTCGCCCCCGTCTCCGCGCGCTACAAGATCTACATCATCGACGAGGCGCACATGGTGACCCGGGAGGGTTTCAACGCGCTGCTCAAGCTCGTCGAGGAGCCTCCGCCGCACCTGAAGTTCATCTTCGCGACGACCGAGCCGGAAAAGGTCATCGGCACGATCAAGTCGCGTACCCACCACTACCCGTTCAGGCTGATGCCGCCCGCGACGCTCCGCGCGCTGCTGGAGGAGATCCTCACCTCGGAGAGCGTGCCCTTCGAGCCCACCGCGCTGCCCCTCGTCGTACGGGCGGGCGCGGGCTCGGCGCGTGACTCGCTGTCGATCCTCGACCAGCTCCTCGCCGGGGCCGAGGAGGACGGCATCACCTATGCCAAGGCCGTCTCCCTGCTCGGCTACACCGACGGCGACCTGCTCGACGAGGTCGTCAACGCGTTCGCGGCGCGTGCCGGCGGGCAGGTGTTCCACGCGGTCAACCGGGTCATCGAGGGCGGCCACGACCCCCGCCGCTTCGCTTCCGACCTGCTCGAACGCTTCCGTGACCTGGTCATCCTGGCGAACGTCCCCGAGGCGGCGGCGAGCGGGCTGCTCGACCGGCCCGCCGATGAGTTGGAGCGCCTGGTTCAGCAGGCCGCTTCGATGGGCCCGGCGGAGCTCACCCGTGCGGCCGAGGTCTTCAACGCCGGTCTCACCGAGATGCGCGGGGCCACCTCGCCTCGGCTGCTGCTGGAGCTGATGTGCGCGCGCGTCCTGCTTCCGGGGGCCGCGCAGGGTGAGGAGGCGTTGCTCGCCCGTATCGAGCGGCTGGAGCGTGGTGGGGCTGTCGCTCAGATGGCCGCCGCCAGGGTCGCCGCCCCGCCCGTCCCTTCCGTGGCTTCTGTCCCGCCTGTCTCCGTCCCGGCCGTTTCCGGTCCAGCCGGTCCAGCCGGTCCCGGTTCGGTGTCCATTCCTCGACCGGGTGTCTCGTCCGGGCAGGGTGGCGCGCCGGCCCCGGCGGGTGCTGGGAGCGCGGGTGAAGCGGCGGTGGGTGGCCAGGGTCCGGCTGCCGGTTCCGGTGCGGCGGGGGGTGACGACTGGCCTGAGCCGGCTCGTCCCGGTTCGCCTTCCGTGACACAGGCGGCCCCAGCGGCAGGCGGCGCGCCCCAGGCGGCCAACGGCGGACAGCCCAGTGGCGGCCCTCCCACCGGGAGCGGGGCGGGGGCCCTGCAGGCGCAGTGGGCCGCCGTGCTGGCCTCGCTCAAGCAGCGCAGCATCGTCGTCTGGGCGAACGTGAGCACCAACGCCCAGGTGGTGGGTGTGGAAGGCAACGTCGTCACGCTGGGCTTCACCCAGGTCGGCGCGATGAAGAACTTCACGGGCGGTGGCAAGGACGCCGTCGTGGCCGGTGCGCTCGGCGATGTGCTCGGCGGCACGTGGCGCGTCGAGGCGGTCGTCGGCGGCTCCCCGGCCCCCGGCGGCGGCTCCGCGTCCCGGGGCGCTCCCCGCCCGCCCGCGCACGGCGGCCCGGCGGGCGGCCACGGCGCGGCGGGAGGTCATGGCGCGGCGGGAGGCCACGGCGCGGCCCCTGGCTCGGCCGGCCCGCACGCCGCCTCCGGTTCGGCCGGTCCGCCTTCCGCCCCCTCCGGCGTGCCTGGACCTGCCGGTGCCCAGGGTGGGGCGGGCGCCCAGCCGGGGGCGCACGTTTCCCAGGGGCGTACGGCCTCCCACGGCGGGTCCCACGAGGACGGGGACTCCCAGGAGGCCGGCCCAGGCCACCCCGCGGCCGGGTCCACCGGACGTCAGACCACGGACGAGTCCTGGCCCGACGCTCCTGACGACCTCAGCCCCGGCTCACCGCCGGCCCCCGACCCCACGAACACCGTCGTCGCGGTCGGCGGCGGGATGGCCGCCGCGAAGTCGGCGGCGCGGGCCGCGGCCCAGGCGGGTCCGCGCGTTCCGGCTGCCCGTGGCAGCGCCGCGGCCTGGCCGGAGAGCGTCCCCAGCCGCAACAAGGGCCCGGAGTCGGACGACGTCGACCCCCTGAACGACGTCGACGCCGACGTGGACGCGGTCTCCGGCATGGCTTTGCTGGAGCGCGAGCTCGGCGCCCGGGTGATCGGCGAGATCGATCACGCCTGAGGCCGCGCCGAAGGCCGAGCGGGAAGACCGCACCTGAGCGTCAGGGGCAGAGTCGGGAGCGGGCGGCGGCGGAGCGGGGGTCGGTGGAGGGAAGGGCGGCCAGGCGCTCCAGGACCTCGTAGTCGTCCCGGCCGCTGCAGGTCTGCGCGTACGTCCACAGCTCGTCCGGCGACCCGTGCCGCAGCAGGCACACGCGTACCTGCGCCTCCAGCTCGTCCCGCTCGCGGCGGATCTCCGGCGACTCCGAGCGGAGCAGCAGCGGGCCCCGGTACGCGCGGGCCAGCGCGCAGGAGTCGTTGGCCGACAGGTGGCGGCGTACCTCCAGGAAGTCGGCCTCCAGCGGGCAGGTCAGCCGGTACGGCTTGGCCGCGATGGCCTCCCCGAGCTGGGCCCGCAGCCGGTGGATCTCCGCCCTGATGGTCACCGGGTTGCCGTCGTCGCCGTAGAGGTGGAACGAGAGCTGTTCGGCCGTCAGCCCGTGCGGATGCAATGCGAGCAGGGCCAGGATCTCGGCGTGCCGGAGCGAGAGCGGCCGGTCGAGCTCGCCGAACGTGGCCACCGGCTGCCCCTCGCCGAGGAAGGACAGGGCGAGCGTGGGAGGCGCCGCGGAGGATGTGAGACGCAGGAGGAAGCCGTCGGAGAACGGCTCCAGCACGGCGGCGGAACCGTCCTGGAGTATCACCCGACGGCCGGACAGGCGGATGCGCTCGCCCAGGGAGCCGGCCGGGTCGCCGGAGAGCACGCGGCCGGTGGCCGACAGCAGGACCCCGGGCCGCCCGCGCAGGGACTCGAAGCGGCGGCGCAGGCGCTCGTCGCGTTCGTGCATGCGCAGCGCGAGCTGGGTCTCGGTGAGCTTGGCCGTGGCGGCGACCAGCGCGACGGTCGCGGGGTGCAGGCTGCGCGAGGTGCCGCTGACGTCGACGCAGCCGACGGTCTGGCCCGAGTCCGGGTCGGTGATCGGGGCGGCGCTGCACGACCAGATGTGCAGCACCCGCATGAGGTGCTCCTCGGAGTAGACGTGCACGGGCCGGCCCGCTTCGAGCGCGGTGCCGATGCCGTTGGTGCCGACCGTGCCCTCGGCCCACTGGTGCCCGTCGGCCAGACCGATCTGGTCTGCCCGGCGCATGATCGCGTGGTTGCCCTCGCGCCACAGCACCCGTCCGCCGCCGTCGGTGACGATCAGGACCTCGTCGGCCAGGCTGGACAGCGTCTGGGCGATGAGGGGCAGCAACGGCTGCAACGGGTGCGCCTGGCGGACGTCCTTGATGTGGGAAAGGTCGTAGACCAGGGGCGCGCTCTTGCCCTCCGGGTCGATCCCGGCCTCCAGCGACCGCTCCCAGGAGGCGGTGATCAGGCGGCGGGGCAGCTCCGGAGGCACGCGGCCGGCCGCCACCGCCGCTTCGTGCGCTCCGCGTAGCAGGCGCGAGTACGCGTCGAGGTCTGCGTAACTCATCGGTCACTCCAAGTAGTCAACAAAGAGCATCCGTCCTGCGGGCGGTCCGCGCAACCCCTAAGGGGGGATTGCACAGGGTGATTGAATGAACGCAACGTGTGTGCAACGTCAGGGTCGCTAACTTCTTGTGGCAACGCGTCGGCGTGGTGCGGCCGCTCCGCCGACGTGGTGGCCGGGTCTCGGACGCTGGAGGGGGGCCGAGATCCGGCCAAAAAACATCCCAGGTAGGGCTGCACCAGTACAGGACGACGCCCAAACCCCGTAGGCTCGTGGCAGTCAAGAACCGGAGCCACGAGGAGCGCACGACGGTGAACCCAGGGGATGTCAACCTGCAGCAGCTGCTGGAGCAGGCCCAGCTCATGCAGCAGCAGCTTGTGAGCGCCCAGCAGGAGCTCAACGACGCGCAGATCGAGGGCTCATCGGGCGGTGGCCTTGTCACAGCCGTGGTCAACGGCTCAGGTGAGCTGCTGGAGCTCAGGATCGACCCGAGCGTGATCGACGCCGGGGACGCGCAGGACACCGCGGACACGATCGCCGACCTGGTGATCGCGGCCGTCCGCGACGCCGTCCGCGCCGCGGCCGATCTGCAGCAGGAGAAGCTCGGCCCGCTGGCCCAGGGGCTGGGTGGCGGCGGCCTCGGACAGTTGCCAGGGTTCTAGGCATGTACGAGGGGGTCGTCCAGAACCTGATCGACGAGCTGGGCCTGCTGCCCGGCGTCGGTCCCAAGAGCGCGCAGCGGATCGCGTTCCACCTGCTGGCGGCCGATCCGGCCGACGTCAAGCGGCTCGCGCACGCGCTGCTGGAGGTCAAGGAGAAGGTCCGTTTCTGCCGCGTCTGCGGAAACGTGGCCTCCGAAGAGGAGTGTCGGATCTGTCGTGACCCGCGCCGCGACACCCACGTGATATGTGTGGTGGAGGAGTCGAAGGACGTCGTCGCGATCGAGAAGACGCGCGAGTTCCGTGGCACGTACCACGTGCTCGGCGGCGCGATCAGCCCGATCGACGGCGTCGGCCCCGACGACCTGCGCATCCGCGAGCTCATGACACGTCTGGCGGATGGCCGGGTCACCGAGCTCATCCTCGCCACCGATCCCAACCTCGAGGGCGAGGCGACGGCTACCTACCTCGCCCGTCTGGTCAAGCCGATGGGCATCAAAGTGACACGACTGGCCAGCGGTCTGCCTGTGGGCGGTGACCTCGAGTACGCCGACGAGGTGACCTTGGGCCGCGCTTTCGAAGGACGGAGGCTGCTGGATGTCTGACCAGTGGAATGCGCTGGCCGAAGAGATCTCCGGGCACGCGCAGGACTATGTCGACGGCCTGACCAGGGTCGCCGGCGGCGAGGGCGGCGACGCCATCTGGTCGCTGCTGCTGGTGGAGGTCGCGCAGGTCAGCCTGGCCGGCGCCAAGCTCGGGGCCAACCGCGACGTGATCCTCGCGGGCAACTACGAGCCGGCCATGAGCGAGGACCCCGACATCGACGGCGTCCGCACCGCGCTGGCCGAGCGGCTGCGGCCGGTCGACGACTACGCCGAGGTGTTCGACCCGTACAAGGACACCGGTGTCACGCCCTACCGGCTCTCGGACGACCTGACGGCGGTCGCCGCCGATCTCATCCACGGCCTGCGCCACTACCACGCGGGGCGGCCCCACGAGGCGCTCTGGTGGTGGCAGTACTCCTACTTCAACACCTGGGGCAACCACGCGGGCGCCGCGATGCGTGCCCTCCAGGCCCTGGCCGCGCACTCGCGTCTGGACGTCGCCGAGGAGACGACCGTCTGATCGTCCAGATAGTGGTACAGCCCATCGGGTTCATGAGAAGCCCCCAGTAGACTGGCAGCTCACAGTCCAAACCGGGAGACTCTCGTGGCGCTCGTTGTGCAAAAGTACGGTGGTTCGTCCGTCGCCGACGCGTCCTGCATCAAGCGGGTCGCGCAGCGGATCGTCGCGACGAAAAAAGCCGGCAACGACGTGGTCGTGATCGTCTCCGCCATGGGCGACACGACGGACGAGCTGCTCGACCTGGCCGAGCAGGTGTCGCCGCTGCCCCCGGGCCGCGAGCTCGACATGCTGCTGACCTCGGGCGAGCGCATCTCGATGGCCCTGCTGGCGATGGCGATCGCCAACCTCGGCCACGAGGCCCGTTCGTTCACCGGTTCGCAGGCAGGTGTGATCACCGACTCCATCCACGGCAAGGCGCGCATCATCGACGTGACGCCCAGCCGCATCCGTGAGGCGATCGACCTGGGCAACATCGCGATCGTGGCCGGCTTCCAGGGCGTCTCGCAGGACACCAAGGACATCACCACGCTGGGCCGCGGCGGGTCCGACACCACGGCGGTGGCGCTGGCGGCGGCCCTGCAGGCCGACGTGTGCGAGATCTACACAGACGTCGACGGCGTGTTCACCGCCGACCCCCGCATCGTGCCGGCGGCGCGGCAGATCCCCAGGATCTCGTACGACGAGATGATGGAGATGGCCGCGTGCGGCGCGAAGATCCTGCATCTGCGCTGCGTCGAATACGCTCGCCGGTTCGACCTGCCGATTCACGTACGCAGCTCGTTCAGCACCAAGGAAGGCACCTGGGTCGTCTCCGACCCTTACACCGAAGGAACCGAGATGGAGCAGCCGATCATCTCCGGCGTCGCACACGACCGGAGCGAGGCCAAGATCACAGTTGTCGGGGTCCCCGACAAGGTCGGAGAGGCTGCCTCGATCTTCAAAACGCTGGCCGACGCCGAGATCAACATCGACATGATCGTGCAGAACGTCTCGGCCGCGGCCACGGGCCGCACGGACATCTCCTTCACGCTGCCGACGGCCGACGCCCAGACGGCGCTGGCGTCGCTGAAGAAGATCCAGGGTCAGATCGGTTACGAGTCGCTGCTCTTCGACGACCAGATCGGGAAGGTGTCGCTGATCGGCGCGGGCATGCGCTCGCACCCCGGCGTCACGGCGACGTTCTTCGCGGCCCTCGCCGACGCGGGGGTCAACATCGAGATGATCTCCACCTCGGAGATCCGCATCTCGGTGGTCGTCGAGCAGGACGGTGTCGACACGGCCGTGCAGGCCGCCCACCGCGCGTTCTCGCTCGATGCCGACCAGGTCGAAGCCACGGTGTACGGAGGTAGCGGACGATGAGCAGGCCTACTCTCGCCCTGATCGGCGCCACCGGCGCCGTGGGCACCGTCATGCGCGACATCGTGTCGTCGCGTGAGGACATCTGGGGCGAGATCCGTCTCGTCGCCTCGCCGCGTTCGGCGGGCAAGGTGCTCCAGGTGCGCGGCGAGGACGTCGTGGTGCAGGCCCTCGCGCCCGAGGTGTTCGACGGCATCGACATCGCGATCTTCGACGTGCCGGACGAGGTGTCGGCGGTCTGGGTGCCGATCGCGGCCGAGCGCGGCGCGATCGTGATCGACAAGTCGGGGACGTTCCGGATGGAGCCGGACGTGCCGCTGGTCGTGCCCGAGGTCAACCCGCTCGACGCGCGCAACCGGCCGCGCAACATCATCTCCACCCCCAACTGCACGACGCTGTCGATGATGGCGGCCATGGGGGCACTGCACGCCGAGTTCACGCTCACGGAGCTGGTCGTCGCCTCCTACCAGGCGGTGTCGGGCGCCGGCGTGGCGGGTTCGGCGCGGCTCTACGACGAGGTCGAGGCGCTGGCGGGCGACCGCACGGTGGGCCAGGCGGCCGGTGACGTACGCAAGGTGCTGGCCAACAAGCTGCCCGACGACTCGCCGTTCCCCGCGCCCATCGCGTTCAACGTGGTGCCGTGGGCCGGCTCCTACAAGGACGGCGGCTGGGCCTCCGAGGAGCTCAAGCTCCGCAACGAGTCCCGCAAGATCCTCGGCATCCCCGACCTCAAGGTCTCCTCGACCTGCGTGCGCGTGCCGGTGATCACGACTCACTCGCTGGCCGTGCACGCGCGGTTCGAACGTGAGATCACGGTCGCCGACGCGCACCGCGTCCTGGAGGCGGCGCCGACGGTGGTCCTCATGGACGACCCGGCCAACGGGGTCTACCCGACGCCTCTCGACGTGGTGGGCAACGACCCGACCTACGTGGGCCGCATCCGTCAGGCGATCGACTTCCCCAACACGCTCGACCTGTTCGTGTGCGGTGACAACCTGCGCAAGGGCGCGGCGCTCAACGCGGCGGAGATCGCCGAGCTGGTCGCGGGCGAGCTGTAACCTCATCCGGATGGTGTGACGCCGTGCGTTCCGCACGGCGTCCGCCGTCCGGTGCTGTCCAGGTGGTGTGACGCCGTGCGCTCCCCGCACGGCGTACCCTCACCCGGGCTCTGTCACCGGAAGAGGATGTCCCAGTGGTCGCTCTCGTCGGCGAAGACGGTGCCTGAGCCGGAACGGTAGAGCCGGGCGCCGTCGCTGCGCACGCCGGCCTTCGCGTGGTAACGCGTGATGTGCCGGTCGATGCAGGTGTTGTGAGAGATGTCGAGCTTGTAGCCGTTGCCGTGGCTGTACTGCCCGGGTGCGTGGCCCGCTTCCGTGCCACCCGTCACCATGATCGGGCAGCCGCTCTCGCGCTTCAGCTCGATCATCCGGGCGATGGTCCCGGTCCGCACCGAGTCGAGCGACGTGCAGTGGTGCACGTGCTTGCTGGAGCAGTTGCCGGTCGACTTCATCCGCACGCCCCCGCTCCTCAGCCAGCCGGTGGCCAGGCCGTGGGACATGTGCATGGCCCCGAAGCGCGGCAGGACACGCGTCAGATCGACTTCAGAGCGCCTGAGCGCCGCGCGCGGCCGTACCCGGGGCATCCGGGCCACTCTGGTACGTACGCGGCTCTTGGCGGCTCTGGTGGCCGGAGATCGCGGTGCCATCGCCGGCGGGTCGATGACCGTCAGCTGCGCGGGCCCGTGCAGGCGGGGCGGCGTCCAGTCGTCGGGCGGTCCCTCCTGTTCGTCGGCCGAGTCGCTGAAGGGCCAGCCCGGCGTGGCGGTGATGTCCTCACCGGCCGCCATGAGCCGATCGAACGCCCAGGTCCGGCCCGAGTCCGGCCCGGCCCCCTGCTCCGAGCCCTCGGACTCGGCCGATTTTTGGCTGTCCGGCGCAGCCGACCCTTCGGGGTGGGTGGCGGCTGAAGCGGCCGAGGCCAGCGCGATTATGGTTATCTCAATGCCGAGGAGTGCGACTACTGCGAGGCGCACTGTTCCACGTATCCACATGTCGATGCCTTTTCGCGGAAATAGCCCTTCCGCCTGAAACGACAATCCCACCATTCGCAGGAGATAACTCATGCCGCAGGTGCAACTTTGCCTTGTGGCGGTGATCACCGTGCGGCTACATGACCTTG
>NZ_JBSGFQ010000083.1:0-61186 GCF_053603495.1 Nonomuraea sp. NPDC004186
CGCTGGAAGACGTCGGCGAAGTCGACCTGGTTTTCGATGTCATCGGCGGCACCATCGGCAGGCGATCCGCAGGCCTGATCCGAGCCGGAGGAACATTGGTGTCCGTTGTCGGGGCGGCCGAGGCGCGGCCTGCCGACGGTCTGGCGATCGACTTTGTTGTCGAGTCCGATCGCGCCCAACTGAGTGAGATCGTCCAGCGGGTGCGGGACGGACGACTGCAGACGAACATCGGCAACGTCGCGACCCTCGACGAGGCCGTCGCCGCCCTCAACCCGACCGAGCGACGCACGGGGAAGACGGTCATCCGCGTTCGACCGTGAGGACGCGAAGACGCGAAGACGCGAAGACGCGAGGACTCCAGGACGCGATCATCGGGCGGCAGGTCGGCACAACCAGGACGGCATTCCCCGGGCAGCTCGGTGCTGATCCGCTCTGACCTGTCGAAGGATGCCGACCTGCTGGTGCTCCGTCACGAGAACCAGATGCTCCGCCGTCAACTCGGTGGCCGGCCGCGGTGGGAACCCGCCGACCGGCTCTGGCTGGCGGCGTGGTCTTGGCTGGTTCGCCGTCGCCAGTGGGCGGAGCTGTTCCCGGTCACCCCGGCGACGATCCTGCGTTGGCATCGCAGCCTCGTGGCCCGTAAATGGACCTTCACCGACAGGCGGCGCCCGGGACGGCCCTGCACCCGCCAGTCGGTCAAAGCACTGATCGTTCGGATGGCGCGGGAGAACCCGACCTGGAGCACCGGAGAATCCAAGCCCACGCGATCAACGCGTGCGACTTCCTGGTGGTCGAGACCATACTGCTCAAACGGCTGTATGTGCTGGTCTTCATCGAGCACGGCACCCGACTGGAGCATGGACGGTGCAGCAGGCCCGCAACCTCGCCATGGACCCGGGTGACCGCATCGCCGAGCCGCGGTTCTTGATCCACAACCGGGATCCGCTCTTCACCTCCGCCTTCAGGGAGGTCTTCGAAACCGGAGAGCCGCGGATCATCGGACGCCGAGGACGAACGCCATCTGCGAGCGCGTCACCGGCACCCTGCGCCGCGCGAGCCCCTGGACCACATCCTGATCCTCAACGAACACCACCTGGCCCGCGTGCTCCACGAATACCTGATCCACTACAACGGCCACCGGCCGCACCAGTCCAGGCAACAACGATCTCCGGACACCGCGACGCGGCCCGCCCGCGACGTGACCGACCTCAACGACCTGCGATCCACCCGCCGAAAACCCGTCGCTGCAGGCACGGTCAACGAATACCACCACGCCGCTCAGACCACGTAACTCACCGATGTGCGTACTTCCCACTTACGCGGCTGCTTCTGGTCACACATGATGGACTTGGATTCATCGATGGCTAGATCTCCTGTCACGATAAGGAAGGCATCATGCCCCCTTCCATCGTCGGGCACGACGGCCCCCTCACCGACCGCCACTTCCCGCTCGGTGACACGCCGACCACCTTCGGCCGCAGGCAAGACTGCAGCGTGGTGCTCTCCAGCGAACGAGCTTCGCGCCGCCACGCCGAGATACGCCACGAGGCAGGGCGTTACATCCTGCACGACCTGGGAAGCCGAAACGGAACGCTGGTCAACGGCAGGCGCGTCACCTCACAGGTGCTCCAACCGGGCGACCTGATCACGATCGGCGACGAGCAGTTCCGCTTCCTGCCCTCCGACGACGTCGCCACGGTCTACGGCGCATCCCCGCTGCCGCAGGCGAGGAGACCCACCCCATCGGTCAATCCGGGGCCGGTACTCCGGGTGACCGTCTCCGGCGGGGGGCCCGTCGGGCTGAGCTTCGCGCTCCTCCTGGAGCACCTCATGGGACCACGGGTCGCCGTCACTGTTTACGACGGCCGCTGGACCCAGGACGGCGCTCAGGTCGCGTGGAAGGGGCAAGATCAGGGAAATGTACGGCGCCAGCAGGTCGTCACGGTTCAGAGCCGCCAGTACCTGAACCTCCCCGACCCGGTGCAGGCTCGGCTGTTCAAGCCCGGGGCGTACTCCGAGATGTGGCCGCCCGGCCCCGACTCCATCCGAGGACAAGCCCCGCGCAACCTCCGCATCGCCTACATCGAGGACACGCTCCTGGAGATGGCCGGCGAGAAGTCCGACCGCATCCGGCTCGTCCCCACCCGCTTCGATCCCGACGAGCATGGCGACAGCGCGAAGCAGGATCATGTGCTCGCCATCTGCGAGGGTGGCCGTTCGCGCACGCGGGAGCATTTCACCGGCAAGTTCGGCACCGCCGACAGCTCGATCTACTCCTTGAACGGCAAGCACCTGCAGGATGTCGTGCTGGGCTTACGCGTCAAGTCCGACCTGCCTGACGCCATGTCGGTCCTGCTGACCGTGGCCCAGAACCGCTACCTGCTCAACGCCCTGGGCGGCGAGGGTTTCCTCAACATGCGACTCACCGACGAGGAGGCCGAGGAGGTCATCGGCATCGATCCCGTCCGTCGCGTGTTCGAGGAGTGTGTCGCCGCCAACCCGTGCATGATGGGCCGCACCGACGACGGCGACTTCCACTGCTCCACTCACGGCACCTTGTTCCTGCCCGCCCTGATCAAAGGGTCCGCCCTGTGGCGGCGGGTGCAGGAAGGGCTGGCGATGTTCGGCGTGGCCGAGTACAACCTCAGCGCCGTCACCGCCTTCCGGCTCGACATGGTGCAGCGGCCGCGCTTCACCGCGCGCCTGCACGCCCCTACGTCCGCCACTCCGGGCACCTACGGCTTCCTGCTCGGCGACGCCGCCAACGCCATCCACTTCTGGCCGGGTCGCGGGCTCAACAGCGGGCTGGCCTCGGCCATCTCTCTGGCCCGGTCGCTCAACCAGGCCTGGCGCGGGCGGGCCTTCCGCGACGCGGACTTCATCCGCCACGAGGCAGCCATGGCGATGCTCCAGTACCGGCACAAGAGCCGCGCCTGGCAGGCGATGGTCACTACCGACGAGGATGGCGTCACCCGTGCCATCAAGGACAACATCGCCAAGGGCAGCGCCGACGCGCAGGCCGCTCCGAGTTCCGACGCGCAGGTCGCGGCGGACATCGACACACTGATGAACCGGCTCGGGATCGTCCGGGGCCGTCTGTCACAGCGCGTCTCCGGCCTGCCCGACGACGCCGCCCTGCGTGCCCACCTCGGCCGGCTGTCGGCTGAGACTCTGCGCATCCTGGTCATCAGCGACGCGTGGGACACAGTGGTCATGGGCGGTGAAGAGGTCGACATCGACATCTTCTACCGCGAGGAGCCCGCGTCCGCTTCGGGTGGAGAACCTGTGTGGGCTCCACGACTCGCCAGCGAGCGCGAACAGCACACCAGGCTGATCTCAAGGTCGGCAAGCCGATCGCCACGGCCAACGGCACAGGCCCCCCGGTAGACATCGCCGCAGGTCAGCTCACTGCTTCTCTCTAGGGCTCCGCCTCCGTCCGGAGCTGGATAGGCTCCAAGCCATGGCCTCGATTGACGTGACCCGGTGAGCGCCGCCCGTCTGCTGGTCATCGGAGCCGATGCAGCAGGGATGAGCGCGGCGCACCAGGCGATCCGGGCGGCCGGGACCAAGCTGGCTGTGACCGCGCTGGAGGCGACCGGCGATACGTCGTACTCCGCCTGTGGCATCCCCTACTGGGTCGCCGGAGACGTGTCCAGTGGCAACGCCCTGGTGGCCCGCACCGCTGAGGAGCACCGGGCAGCCGGGATCGACCTGCGGCTCGGCGCCACCGCGACCGGGATCGACCGACAGGCCCGCACGGTCACCTACCAGGATGCCGACGGTGAGCAGGTGTTGGGCTACGACGAGCTGGTGATCGCGACCGGCGCGTCGGCCGTGGTGCCGGACTGGGCCGTCCACCCCGGCACAGGGCAACGGTATGCCGGCGTCGCGCCGGTCAAAACGCTCACCGACGGCGCCGTCTGGTTGGACCTGCTCGGGAGACTGCCCAAGGGCAGCGGCCGGGTGGTTGTCGCCGGCGGCGGCTACATCGGCGTCGAGATGACCGAGGCCGCCAGGAGACGTGGCTACGAGGTCACCGTGATCACCCGGACTCGGGTGATGAGTTCCTTGGACCCGGACCTGTCCGCTCGCATCGAGAAGGGGATGCACGAGGCGGGAGTCCGGGTCGTGGTCGGCTCACCGGTCGTGCGGCTGGACGTGGCGGACGGACGAGTGCGTGGCGTGTACACCGCAGAAGGCGAGCGCTATCCGGCCGACCTGGTCGTGCTGGCGCTGGGGATCACGCCGAACACCGGTTACCTTGACCTCGACAAGTTGCCGAGCGGCCCGAATGGCGGTTTGCGACCCGAGCCGGACGGGAGCCTGGCCGACGGGATCTGGGCCGCCGGTGATTGCTGCGAGACCCGGCATCGGCTCACCGGCACGTGGACCTACATGCCGCTCGGCACCCATGCCAACAAACAGGGCCGGATCGTCGGCACCAACCTCGTCACACCAGGCGCGCTGCGGTTCGGCGGCGTGCTGGGCACTGCGATCACCCGATTCGCCGAGGGCACGACCTACTTGGAGATCGCCCGCACCGGTCTGAATGAGCGTGAGGCAGCCGCCGCCGGCATCGAGGTGACGTCCCTGGTCACCGAAGGCGGCACGGCCAGCGGCTACATGAGCGAGGCCGACCCGGTCGCGGTGAAGTTGCTGGCAGCGCCGTCGGATCATCGGCTGTTGGGCGCGCAGATCGTTGGCGGGCGTGGGGCGGGCAAACGTATCGACACCGTTGCCACCGCGTTGTGGCACGGCGCGACCGTTGATGACTTGGCCTGGTCGGACTTGTCCTACGCGCCGCCGTTCGCCACCGCGTGGGACATCGTACAGGTCGCGGCCCGGCGGCTGGCCGACCAACTGTAGCTGCAGCTCTGGCTCGACGAGCGCCCCGACTGGCCTCGCGCCGACCACAACCGAGCCCTGTTCCTCAAGATGGCTGACCGCACGCGCCGCCGGCCAGGTCGGGAGTGTTCGCGAGCAGGAACCCTCACCAGTTGGTGAAGGCGCCGTCACGGGTGCGCAGGTGGGGGCGTTCGGCGGCGATGGCCTGATATTTCCGGGCCTCGGCCCGGTCGATGTCGACGCCGAGGCCGGGCAGGTCGGGGATCTCGAAGCGACCTCCTCGGACCACCGGCCGGTCGGTGAACACGTCCGGCAGCTCGGGCAGGGCTTGGTGCTCCTGCACTCCGATGTACGGTGAAGCCAGGTTCAGGTGCAACGACGAGGCCGCCGTCACCGGGCCGAGCGGGTTGTGGGTGGCCAGCTTGACGTAGTGCGCCTCGCACATGGCGGCGATCTTCCTGGCCTCGGTGAGCCCGGCCGCCACGGCGATGTCCACCCTGGCGTAGTCGATGAGGTCCTGCTCGATGAGCCGCTGGAACTCCCATTTCGACCCGAACTGCTCGCCCGCCGCCAGCGGCACCGCCGTGCGGGATCTCAACGACCGGTACACCTCCAGGCTCTCGCACCGCAGCGGGTCCTCCACGAAGTACGGCTTGGCCGCCTCGATCTCGCGGCACAACGTCACGGCCTCGGGCAGGTCGAGCCGCGTGTGCACGTCGAGGATCAGCTCCACGTCGTCGCCCACGGCCTGCCGTACGGCATGGAACAGGTCGATGCCCCACCGCATCGAGGCCCGCTGGTCCAGGGTGCCGTCCTCGTCATGGGGCACGGCGAAGCGAAGGTGCCGCCAGCCTTCCGCGACGAGCGCCCGCGCCCGGTCCAGGAACGCCTCGAGGTCGTAGTACTCGTCGCCCAGGTGGGCGTAGGCGGGGACGTGGTCACGCGTCCGCCCCCCGAACAGGTCGTAGACCGGCACTCCAAGCGTCTTGCCCCGGATGTCCCACAGCGCCACGTCGATGGCGGCTATGGCGGACGACAGGATGCGATCGGCCGGGAAGAAGCCCCGGCGGAACATCACCTGCCACAGGTGTTCGATCCTGGTGGGATCCTCACCCAGCAGCAGCTCCCCCAGGTGCTCGATCGCCCCCGAGACCGCCTTCTGCCGCGAGCGGATGCCCACCTCGCCGATGCCGTGCACGCCCTCGTCGGTGTCGACGACGACCAGCATCATGCTGTCGCCGTGCTCGGGCAGCGTGAGCACTTCCCAACCAGTGATCTTCACAGATGAACTCCTATGAGAACGTTACCGGGATTCTCAGAAACCCAATCATGCATCCTTCTTGCGGCGATGGCCAGAGCGGATTTAACAGGTTGGTGACCGCGAAGAAACGCTCTTGACGCTTCCGGGAACGTTTGCAACCATCCTCCGTACCGGTACGAGGAGGACAGCGTGGCAGTGACGATCAGGCAGGTGGCGCAGGCGGCCGGGGTGTCGGTCTCGACGGTCTCTCGCGCGTTCACCGCCCCCGATCAGGTGCAGCCCCAGACCTTGCAGCGCATCCGGGACGCGGCCGCGAAACTGGGGTACGCGCCCAACCCGGCGGCCCGCTCACTGCGTGGCGGGAAGACCGAGTCTCTCGGGCTGATCATCCCCGACATCGCCAACCCGTTCTTCCCGTCGATCTTCAAGGCGATGCAGGCCCGGGCCCGCAGGCTCGGCTACACCGTGCTGGCCGCCGACACCGACGAGCGGGAGTCCGACGAACTGGAGACCATTGCCGCGGTCTCCAAGCGGGTCGACGGCATGATCCTGTGGGCCTCCACCCTCTCGGAGGACAGGCTGGGCGAGCTGGCGGAGACCATGCCGGTGGTCCTGGTCAACCGGCACGTGCCCGGCATCCCGGAGATCCGGATCTCCCTGACCGCCGGCATCTCCCAGGCGGCCGAGCACCTGAAGGCCTACGGCCACACCAGGTGCGTCTTCATCAACGGCTCGCGGCCCGAGCACAGCCGCGGCAAGTCGATAAGGGAGGCGTTCGAGGCGCACGACCTGTCCCTCGTCGAGCTCGGCCCCTACGAGCCGCGCTTCGAGACCGGCCTGCACGCCGCCACCTTGGTCACCTCCGCCGACGCCACCGCGGTGCTCGCCCACAACGACCTGGTCGCGCTCGGAGTGCTGCACCAGCTCGCCAAGCTGGGCGTCGACGTGCCGCGCGACGTCAGCGTGATCGGCATAGACGACACGCTGCTCGCCGAGACCGCCACCCCGTCGCTGACCACCATCCGCATCTCGGCCGAGGAGCTCGCCACCCGGGCCACCGACCTCCTGCTCGACACCATCGGCGGGCGGGGCGGCGGGCGCGTCGTGGAGATCGGCTCCCGGCTCATCCCCAGATCCTCGACCGGTCCCGTCCACAGCTGACCGAAGACCTCGCGGTACCGTCCGCCCCTCACCGAAACCGACAACCCCGTGGTACGGCATGCCCTACCACCGCCCCGCCCTGCCGTCTTTAACACCCTTTTTAATGCTATGACCTGAACGCGGGAGTTCAGATGAAGAAGATC
This sequence comes from Nonomuraea sp. NPDC004186, assembly GCF_053603495.1. NCBI lineage: Bacteria > Bacillati > Actinomycetota > Actinomycetes > Streptosporangiales > Streptosporangiaceae > Nonomuraea > Nonomuraea sp. NPDC004186. The sequence continues at coordinate 7,411 of NZ_JBSGFQ010000083.1, forward strand.
ACCGCCTCCCTCGGCGTGGCCGTCCTGGCCACGGCCGTCGCCGCATGCGGATCGTCCTCCGGTGCCGGGCACGAGTCCGGCACCATCACCCTCAGGGTCCAGGGCATGCCGCCGGCGACCGACAAGCCGAGCCTGGCCGCGTTCGAGAAGATGGTCGCCGACTTCGAGAAGCAGAATCCCGGCATCGCCGTTGAAGGCTCCTCGGCCGCTTACGACCCGCTGACGTTCTCCGCCAAACTGGCCGGCGGCAAGGTCGAGGACGTGATCAAGGTGCCGCTCACCGAGCCGCAGGGGCTCATCGCCCGCAAGCAGGTCAAGCCGCTGGCCGCGGAGCTGGCCAAGTGGCCGCACTACAAGGAGTTCAACCCGCAGGTCCTGCGGCCGCTGAGCGACTCCGCCGGTGAGGTGTACGGCGTGCCCCAATCGCCCTTCGCGATGGGACTCGTCTACAACCGGGAGCTCTTCACGAAGGCGGGCCTCGATCCCGACAAGCCGCCGACGACCTGGGACGAGGTTCGGGCCCAGGCCAAGCGGATCGCCGAGAAGACCGGCAAGGCCGGATTCGTGCACGAGTCCAAGAACAACCAGGGCGGCTGGCAGCTCACGAAGCTGACCTACACCTTCGGCGGCGAGATGGAGAAGCCCGCCGGCGACACGTGGGTGGCGGCCTTCAACGCCGACCCGACCAAGCGGGCGCTGGCCCTGCTCAAGGAGATGCGCTGGACCGACGACTCCATGGGTGACAACCAGCTCAACGACCAGAACGACGTGATCAAGCGGTTCGCCGCCGGCGAGATTGGGATGTACCTGGGCACGCCTGGCACGTACCGGCTGGCCAAGATGACCTACGGCATGCCGGACATCGACGCGTTCGGCATCGGGCCGCTCCCGCAGGCGGGCGGGAACGCCACGCTGACCGGCGGTGACGTCTACATGGTGCCCAGGTCGGCCTCCACCGGGAAGACGGCCGCGGCCGTCAAGTGGCTGCTGTTCGCCTACGCCCAGCCGCAGTACGACACCGGCGCCGCCGCCGAACGGGCCAAGGCGCTGGCGGCCGACCCGAACGCCGCCGTGGGCGTGCCGACGCTGCCGATGTTCGACGAAGCCCAGCAGGCCAAGATCGACGAAGCCGTCAAGCCGTACGTGAACGTCAAGCTCGAGCACTTCCGGCCGTGGATCGAGGGCACCCCCAAGCTCCAGCTCCGCGCCGAACCCCCGGTGCGGGCCCAGGCCGTCTACGCCGTGCTCGACAGCGTGGTGCAGGCCGTACTGACCGACCGGGACGCCGACGTCGACGCACTCCTCACCAAGGCCGAAACCGACGTGAACGCCAAGCTCGCCGCGAGCCGGCAGTGACGCTCGCCCCGCGCCTCGCTCGCCGCGGACCGGCGGTGACGGTGGCCCCACGCGCCGGCAGGCGGGGGAACTCCGTCATGGCGTTCCTCTTCCTCGTCCCGGCCTTCGTCGCCTTCGGCGTGTTCTCCTACTGGCCGATGATCCGCGGGCTGCTGATCTCCTTCCAGGAGACGAACCTGGTCGACCCGGCCACGTGGGTGGGGCTGGACAACTTCACCGCGCTCGTCCGGGACCCGCTGCTCTACACGGCGATCGCGAACACCCTGCTGTTCGTCGGGCTGGGACTGCTCATCGGGTTCCCGGCGCCGCTGATCCTGGCCACCGTCATGTCGACGGTGCGGAAGGGCGCCGGCGTCTACCGCTTCCTCGTCTATCTCCCGGTGGTGATCCCGCCGGTGGTGGCGATCCTGCTGTGGAAGTGGTTCTACGATCCCGGGCACGGCCTGTTCAACGAGTTGCTGGGCCTGATCGGCGTGGGCCCCTTCCCCTGGCTGGAGTCACCCAGGACCGCGATGCTCAGCCTGGTCATCCAGTCGACCTGGGCCTGGATGGGCAGCACGGTCCTCATCTACCTCGCCGCCATGGTGACCATCCCCTCGGAGCTCTACGAGGCGGCGCAGACGGATGGCGCGTCGATCGGGCGCAGGCTGTGGCACATAACCCTGCCCCAGCTCCGCCCCACCATCGGCCTGCTGCTCCTCCTCCAGCTGGTCAGCACCACGCAGGTGTTCACCGAGCCCTACGTCTTCACCGACGGCGGACCGGAGAACAGCACGCTCACGATCCTCCTGCTGATCTTCAGGTACGCCTTCCGGGACGGCGCCTACGGCCAGGCCGCCGCGCTCGCGTTCCTCCTGGCGATCTTCCTGGGCCTGATGTCGGCGATCTACCTGCGGGCCACCCGCGCCTGGAGCTCCTCATGAGCCTGATCTCCCCCGTCGAGGAGCGCCGCCCGGCGGTCAGGGCGGCCGTGCGCGCGGTCCAGTGGCTCACCCTCGCGCTCCTCCTGGTGATCGGCATCGGCCCGCTCTACATGACCGTCAAGGGCGCGGTCTCCCCCGCCACCGACCTGATCGCCAAGCCGCTCGAACTCTGGCCGGGCGACCCCCGGCCGGAGAACTTCGGCACCGCCTGGAACGATCTGGGCATCGGCCACTACCTGCTCAACACGCTCCAGGTCGTCGGCGGCTCATGGGCCGTCCAGCTCATCGTGGCGATCACCGCCGGCTACTCCCTGTCGGTGCTGAAGCCCAGGCTCGGCAGGCTGATCTACGGCGCGATCCTGGCCACGATGTTCGTCCCCTACACGGTCTCGATGACCAGCCTCTTCCTGACCATCATCGACCTGGGCCTCGTCGACTCCTACTGGTCGATCTGGCTGCCCGCGGGGGCCAGCGCCTTCAACGTCCTGCTGGCCAAGCGCTTCTTCGACGCGCTTCCGCCGGAGCTCTTCGCCGCCGCCAAGGTGGACGGCGCCAACTCCTGGCAGCTCCTGACCAGGATCGTGCTGCCGATGAGCCGCCCGATCCTGGCCGTCATCAGCCTGATCGCGATCATGCACAGCTGGAAGGACTTCATCTGGCCGCTCGTGGCCATCACCGACCCGGACAAGCAGCCCGTCAGTGTGGCCCTGGCCACGCTGGCCGACCAGGCGCCGCAGGACGTGCTGATCGCCAGCATGGCGATGGCGCTGGCCCCGCCGGTCCTGCTGTTCCTGGTCTTCCAGAAGTACGTCGTCGCCGGGCTCGGTTTCACCGGTGTCAAAGGCTAATCACGAAAGGCAGACCCCCGTGCCTGAAGTCTCCCGTCGTACCCTCCTCCAGGCCGCCGCACTGACCGGCGCACTGACCGGCGCGGCCTCCGCGCTCACCGCCGCCCCCGCCCGGGCGGACGGCCTGTCGATCTCGGCCGACGGCATCGCTCTTGTCGCCGAGGCCGACGGCTCGATCGTGGTCCGCGACGGTTCGGGAACCGATCGTCTCAGGATCGGCCACTTCATGATCAAGGACAGCGTGCTCGGGCAGCAGCGTACGTTCGGCGGCACGCCGAGCCTGACCACCGTGGACGGGCAGCCCGCTCTCCAGGTCGTCTACAAGATGTCGGCGAGCGCCTCGACGGTGACCGTGCGCGGCACGTTCACCGTGGCCGCCCGCCGGGCGGGCCTGAAGTGGGAGGTGAGCGGCAGCGCCACGCTGACTCCCGCCGGCTACATGTTCGCCCGCACCCTGATCGGCAACACGGCGCCCGAGAAGTACGTGCCCGCCACCGCCTGGACCAAGGACGCGCGTGGCGGCGTGCCGTACGAGGTCAACGCCGGCTCGCTCTATCAGGAAACCTGGGCGGACACCCGAGCCTACTTCCGGCTGTGGAGCTCAAGGCCTGCCTTCACCAACGCCACCTGGATGCACGCACCCGCGGGCGAGGATGGGGCGACCCAGGTCGAGCTGGTCCTCGGCGACATGCGGCCGGGCGCGGCCAACGCCGTGGCGACCGCCGCGCCGCTCGGCGTGGACGTGTGGAGCGACCAGCCTTTCGGCCTCTACGAGCCGGGCGCGGCCCTGGCCGTGAACGCCCAGGTGGTCAACGGCGGCGCGGCGCCCAAGCCGGTGAGCCTCACCTGGTGGGCGCGCGACTTCAACGGCGCCGTGCTCGGCGGCGGCCGCCTCGACAGGACCGTGGAGCCCAGCGGCGCCTGGACCGAGGCGCTCACCGTGCCGGCGCCCTCGCAGGGCATCGTGTTCGTCGAGGTCAAGGCCGCCTCGGGCGGCGAGGAGGCGTTCGCGCGCACCAACCTGGCCGCGCTGAAGCCGCACGCCTACCAGAGCGAGGGCATCTTCGGCATCTCCAACTACACCTGGCTGCTCGTCCCGGGCAAGGAGCAGGTCGGCCGGTTGATGCAGAAGATCGGCGTCAAGTGGGTGCGCATCGCCTACGACGGCGCGCCGGGCATCCCGCCCGCCGAACTCGACGCGCTGGGCATCGGGCACAACGTCCAGCTCGGTGGGGTGATCTACAACGGCACGGCGGAGCAGGTCGCCGCCTGGGCGGACGACCGCGCCAGGATCGCCCGTGAGTCCGGCGCGACCTACTTCGAGGTGGCCAACGAGCTGAACCAGCCCTGGATGTCGGGGCAGAAGGCGGCCGAATACGTGCGCGACGGTCTGAAGCCGATCCACGACCGGCTCAAGGACTCCGGCATCAAGCTGATGAACTGCGGCCTCGGCGGCATGGACTACCGGTGGACGGCCAACTTCCACGCGGCCGGCGGCTGGGACCTGATCGACGCGTTCGCCTTCCACCCGGGCCGCGGCAACTTCACCGCCGACCACGCCCCGCCGCCGGAGGAGTGGGAGCAGGGCTCCAACGGCTCCTACTGGAACTTCCTCGGCTCGTTGCGCAAGGCCAGGCAGACGTTGGACGAGTACGGCGGGGACAAGGAGCTGTGGCTGACCGAGGCCTACGCCTGCACCCGGCCCAACGCCTGGTGGAACGACACGATCCGCCAGGCCGCGGAGAACACGCTCCTGCAGCTCGCCCTCTGCCTGTCGGAAGGGGTGGACGGGGTCAACTGGTACCAGCCGCACGACAGCACCATCCATCACCCGCAGGAGGCGGACCCGAACAACGCCGAATACCACCACGGGCTGCTGAACCGCGACACGAGCATCAAACCCACCCTGCTCGCCTTCGCCACGGCCACGCGCCACCTGGAGGGCGCGACCTTCAAGCGCTGGCTCACCTTCGCCGACCCCGATCTGAAGGGCCTGCTGTTCGACACGCCGCGGGGCAAGCTGGCCGTCCTGTGGAGCCGCAAGGACGGCTACATCCTCAACCGGGACCATGGTGAGGACCAGTGGTATCCGCATCCCGAGGCCTGGGAGGACCACTGGCCGACCAAGACCTGCCTGTCGCTGAAGACCTCCGGGCAGACGGTCCGGGAGATCGACTGCATCGGGCAGGAACGCACCATCACCGCCACCGGTCGCCGCGTGCGGGTCACCCTGGACGGCGCACCGCGCCTCTACTACGGGCTGGAGCTATGAGATCGGAAACCCTTTCCCGCGACGTGACCGTGGTCGGCGGCGGCCTGGCCGGCGTCAACGCCGCCGTCGCCGCGGCCCGGCTGGGCCGTACGGTCGCCCTCGTCACCAACCGGCCTGTGCTCGGCGGCAACTCCAGCAGCGAGGTACGGGTCTGGGTGGTCGGGGCGACCGGCCACGGCAAGAACCACAACGCCCGCGAGGGCGGCATCATGGGCGAGCTCTTCCTGGAGAACCAGTACCGGAACCCGCACGGCAATCCGTACTTCTGGGACACGACCGTCCTCGACCTGGTGCGGCAGGAGCCGAACATCGCGCTCTTCCTCAACACCGACGTACGGGAGGTGTCGTGCTCGGCGGGGCGGATCGACTCCGTGGCCGGTTGGATGATGGGCTCGGAACGGCTGATCACCTTCGAGTCGCCGATCTTCCTGGACTGCACCGGGGACGGGCTGGTCGGCCACCTGGCCGGCGCCCGCCACCGGATCGGCCGTGAGGGGCGCGCGGAGCACGGCGAGCCGTGGGCGCCCGAGGTGCCCGACGACATCACGCTCGGCAGCACGCTGCTCTTCTACACCAAGGACGCGGGCGAGCCGGTCCGTTACGTCCCGCCGGGCTTCGCCAAGGACATCACCGAAACCTCGATCCCCGAGCGGCGGATCATCAGGGCGGGCGACAACGGCTGCGCCTACTGGTGGATCGAGTTCGGCGGCGAGCTGGACACCGTGCACGACAACGACCGCATCCGGGACGAGCTGTGGTCGGTCATCTACGGCATCTGGGACCACATCAAGAACTCGGGGAAGTTCGACGCCGAGACCATGACCCTGGAGTGGGTGGGCGCGCTGCCCGGCAAGCGGGAGTACCGCCGCTTCCTCGGCGACCATGTGCTCACCCAGCATGACGTGCTGGGCCAGACGCCCTTCGAGGACCGGATCGCCTTCGGCGGATGGTCGATCGACCTGCACCCGCCGCAGGGCATGTACGCGAAGGAGGACGGCGCGAGGCAGCGCTACGCCGACGGGATCTACCACATCCCGTACCGGTCCATCTATTCGCAGAACGTGCCCAACCTGCTCATGGCCGGGCGGAACATCTCGGCGTCGCACGTGGCCTTCGGTTCGACCAGGGTCATGGCCACCTGCGCCACAATCGGCCAGGCAGCGGGCACGGCGGCCGCATTGTGCGTCGCCGACAGCGTCTCCCCCCGGGAACTGGACGTGCGCGCTCTGCAGACGACTCTCCTGCGGGAGGACGGCTCGATCATCGGCCTGCCGTACGAGGACCCCGCGGATCTCGCTCGCGCGGCCACCGCCACCGCGTCGAGCACGTTGTCCCGGCTGGAGGTGGAGACCTCGGCCGAGACCTGGCCGCTGGAGGCGGACGCCGGCCTGATCCTGCCCGTCGACCCGACCCTGGACTCGGTGGAGCTCATGCTCGACGCGGCGGCCGGGGCCGAGCTGGTCGTGGACCTCTACGATCCGATGCTGGGCCAGAACTACGTGCCGCGGGACCTGATCGCCTCGCACACCGTTCCGGTGGAACCGGGGAAGAACCAGTGGGTCCGCGTGGATCTGTCGTTCCGGCCTGCTCGGGCGCAGAACGCGTTCCTCCTGATCCACGCGAACCCCGACCTCGCCCTCCACGTCGCCGACCGGCCCACCCCCGGCGTACTCTGCCTGACCCGGGTTCCACTGCGCCCCCAGGACGAGGCACCCCAACTGCTGCGGGAGTGGGCCGACTCGGGCCTGCTGCGCCGTACGTTCTGCCATCGGACCGGCCCGACCGATGCCTTCGCGCCGTCCAAGGCGCTCGACGGCTTCCAACGCCCGCACGCGGGGCCCCACATGTGGGTGTCGGACCGGCTGCCCGCCACCCTCGAACTGTCCTGGCCCTCGCCGGTGACGATCGGCCGCGTCGACGTGCTGGCCGACGACGACGTGAACGAGGACCTGATCAACCTGCACCACCACCGCACGCCGTTCGAGGTCATGCCCACGCTGGTCCGCGACTACCGGTTGGAGGTGCGGCAGGGCGGCGGCTGGCGGACGGTGTCCGAGGTGCGCGACAACCGGCGGCGCCGCAACGTCCACGACCTCGAGCCGGTCACCACCGACGCGCTGAGGATCGTGGTGGACGCCGGCAACGGGACCCCGTACGCCCATGTCGTCGCGGTTCGCGTGTATTCGCCGGTATGAGTAGACCCATGAAGCGCGTCCTGGTCACCGGCGCTGCCGGCCGTATCGGCCGGGCCGTCCTCGACCTGCTCGGGCAGCAGGGGATCACGGCCAACGCCCTCGTGCTGGAAGATCCGGGAGATCTGAAGGCCGAGCTGGTCGTCGCGGGATCCGCGACGGACTCGCACGCCGTACGGAAGGCCCTCAAGGGGGCGGACGCCGTGATCCATCTCGCGGCGATCCCCACCCCCGAACGGCATCCGGCCGAGGAGGTCTTCGCCACCAACACCCAGGCCACCTTCACCGTGCTGGAACAGGCGGGCCGGGCCGGGATCAGGCAGGTGTGCACGGCCAGCAGCACGGCGATCTCGGGCCTTCCTTTCGCCGCGCGCACCCTCCACCCGCGATACGTCCCGGTGGACGAGGAGCAGCCGTCCCTTTCCGAGGATCCCTACGCGCTGTCCAAGCAGGTCGACGAGCTGACCGCCCAGATGATGTCGCGACGCCACCGCATGTCGGTGACCGCCCTGCGCCTGCCGTACGTCGGCGGCTTCGGCGAGCGCCTCCTCGACTTCGCAGGGAGGTGCGAGCTGGACCCCGGCCTGCACGCGGCCGGCCTGTGGGCCTACCTCGAAACCCGGGACGCGGCCCGGGCGTGCCTGCTCGGCCTCGCCGTCGGCGGCTGCCACGTCATCACCGTGGCGGCCCCGGAAACCCTCGTCTCCCACCCCACCGAGGATCTGCTCCGCCGTTTCCATCCCACGACCGAGATCCGCCGTCCGCTGCCGGGCCGCACGGTCCCCCTGAACCTGGCCAGGGCGACCGGCGTTCTGGGCTTCAGCGCGGAATTTCACGTGTGACGGTGACCCGTGCGCAGATGGCCAGCGTGGGCCACCGTTGTGCTCTTCCGGGCCGACAGGGCGCGGGCGTCTTCGCGGGCGCGTCGGAGGTCAAGGTCCCACAACCTGACCGTTCCGTCGACACCGGCGCCGGCCGGCATCGCTTCGCGGGGGTGGAATGCGATGCCGACGGGCCACGCTGTGGGCTTCGCGGGTGAAGCGGGCGAGGGTCCGAAAGGCTAGGCTCCGTACGGAAATGGTGTGGATCCCGAGGAGCCGGTAGCCGACCGTGGGAGTCCCAGGCGGCGATGACGTTTCCGCTGCGGCTGACGGCCAGCCCGCGGACGCCGGTTCCGGCCGGCCCCGGCCGGTGTGGGCTTCAGGAGCGCTTTCCGTGGCCGCCGAGTGACGGGGTCCCACAGGCGCAGGCTGCCGTCCCAGCTCGCGGTGGCCAGGACGCTGCCTCGGGCGTCGCCGACCACGCGATATACCCCGTCGGTGTGGCCTTCGAAGGGTCCCTCGTGTTCCACATGCGCTCAGGACATGGACGTGGTGGCCGAGTTCGACCGGGCCATGGCGCACCTGGAGGCCGGGCTGCCTCTATGAGCCCGGCCTCCGGGCGGTGCTCTCGCGGACGATCAGCCGGGTCGCCAGCTCGACCCGCAGCGTCTCCGGCTGCTCGCCGTTGATGAGCTGGACGAGCAGCCTGACGGCCATGCCGGCCATGTTCTCCAGCGGCTGCCGAACGGTGGTCAGCGGCGGGGCGATCCACTGGGCGAACGGCAGGTCGTCGAAGCCCACCACGCTGACGTCCTCAGGCACCCTCAGGCCGCACTCCTTCGCCGCCCGGTACGTGCCCAGCGCCTGAAGGTCGTTGCCCGCGAACACGGCCGTCGGCCGGTCGGGCAGCCTCAGCAGTTCCAGGGACAGCCGGTAGGCGGGCTCGTGGGAGTAGTCTCCGTGCCGGATCAGCTCGGGGGCGGGCTCGATCCCGGCCTGATCGAGTGCCGCGCGGTAGCCGTCCAGCCGCACCCGAGAGGTCAGCCGCCCCGCCGGGCCGATGATCATCGCGATCCGCCGGTGACCCAGCTCGATCAGGTGCCGCGTGGCCGAGAAGCCGCCCTGCCAGCTCGTCGAGCCGACCGCTGGGGTGTCCGGGCTCTCGTCCTCCGACGGCTGCACCACGACGAACGGGATGCCCATGCGTCCCAGCTCGCGTTCCTGCTCGGCGGAGAGCTCGGAGACGACCAGGATCGCGCCGAGCGAGCCCCGGTTGCCGAGCGCGTCGAGCCAGTGCCAGCTCAGCTTGCTCCGCCGGTGCACGGCCGACACGACCAGGCCCATGCCCTCGGCCTGCGCGGCCTCCTCGGCGCCGCGGATCAGCTCGATGGCCCAGGGGTTGTCCAACTCGTTGATGACGAACTCGATCAGGCCGCCGGAGTGCTCGCCGTGGCCGGGCAGCGTGTAGCCGTGCTGGCCGAGCAGCCGCTGGATCCGGCCGCGGGTCTTGGGGGAGACATCGGACCTGCCGTGAAGAACTTTCGACACCGTCGAAGGTGAGACCCCCGCCTGGACGGCGATGTCCGCCATGGTGCTGCGGCGGGGGACGGTCACGTCGTCCACTTCAAGCCCTCCACTGGAACGCCTTCCCGATCAGAAATCTGCCTGCCCGCCGGACCCTTGGCGACCTCCGAGGCTTGTTTCGCAATATTTCGCAACCTCTCGGAGCGGGAATGCGCAGTGCACCGGCCGCCGGACCGCACCCGTCACACGTACGACGCGAGTGCGACATCAAGGTCGCGGCCGGCGCCCACGCCGTCCGCGTGATGCAGGTCTTCGGCGGCTCCGCCTGGGCCACGGTGTTCATGAGGCCGGCCATGAACACCGACGCCCTACGGGCCGATCTTCAACACGTACCTGCGGCTGAACATGGTGCACGAGAACGGCCGCGCCGGCATGGCGAGCAGGAACGACGTCCGCATCAAGAACAGCCAAAAGTCCTCATCGGAGGCTCGCCGGGAACCTCAGAGGAACAGCTCGATCACGGGGACGGCGACGTCCGGCGGCTCCACGGGCAGTTCCAGGGTCAACGTGTCCTCGGGGATCGCGATCGAGTGCACGTGCCCGTTGTCGTACGCCGGGTCCGGCTCCCAGGTGCGGATCTCGGACCCGTCGTTCAGCAGTTGCGCGTACCGTACCTTGCCCGCCAGCCCCGGCAGGTGCAGGTGCCGGAACGGCCACGAGAAGACGTGCACGTACAGCCGGTCGCCGCGCTGCGTGTAACGGCAGTCCGCGGGCGCCTCGAACTCGCTGACTCCCGCCCCGTAGATCGACCGGCTGTGCGACCGCATCCAGTCGCCGATCTCGCGCAGCGTCTCCAGCGCCCGCGGCTCGAACTCGCCGCGGCCGTTCGGTCCCACGTTGAGCAGCAGGTTGCCGTCCTTGGACACCGAGTCGACCAGCATCTTGATCAGCATGTCCGGTGACTTCCAGGTGTGGTTGTCCCGGTAGTAGCCCCAGCTGCCGTTGAGGGTCTGGCACGCCTCCCAGACCGCCCCGATGGGGCCGGTCGGCTGGTATGCCTCGGGTGTGGTGAAGTCGCCCGGCAGTTCCAGCCGGTCGTTGAGCAGGATGTCCGGCTGGAGGCCGCGGATCTTCTCGATGAGCTCCGCCGAGCGCCACTCGGCCTTGCCCTTGCCGCCGTACACCGGCTTGCCCTGCCTGATCCGCTTGCTGTAGGAGAAGTCGAACCACAGCGTGTCGATGGGGCCGTACCGGGTCAGCAGTTCCTCGACCTGACCGTGCAGGTAGTCGGCATATTTCGTGACATCGCGTTCGGGGAGGTTCCCGCCCTCGACGTACGCGGGGTGCAGCCCGTCGATGGGGAAGTCCGGGTGATGCCAGTCCAGCAGCGAGTAGTAGAACCCGACGCCCAGCCCCCTCCTCCGGAACGCCTCCACGAACGGCCCGATCAGATCCTTGCCGTACGGCGTGCCGCTGACGCAGTAGTCGGTCAGCTCGGAGTCCCACAGGCAGAACCCGTCATGGTGCTTGGCGGTCAGCACCGTGTACCGCATCCCGGCCCGGTCGGCCGCCTCCGCCCAGGCCTCCGGGTCGTACAGGTCGGGGTCGAAGCGCTCGAAATAGCGCTGGTAATGCTCGTCGGAGAGCCGCTCGCGCTGCTTGACCCATTCGTGCCGCGCGGCCAGCGCGTACAACCCCCAATGGACGAACAACCCGAAACGCCGCTCCCTGAAGCTGTCGGTCCTAGACATGGCGGAAACCTCTTTCGTGGAGTTGGGCCGCGTACAGCGACGGGATCTGCAGGTCGGCCTCGCCGACGCCCTCGACGTGGCCGATCGGCTGCGCGAACGGACCGTTGGCGTTCACCACGGCGTTCCTCGCGCCGACGACGTAGTTCTGTGCGGTGGGCGGCTTCTGCACGACGATCTGGGTCCCGGACATGTCGCACCCCCAGGCCACGGAATGGGCCGCCGACCAGCCGTGCGACGTACCCCACCAGCCCCGGTTGTACAGGCCGAGCGTCAGCGTGCGATGCGGGTTGACCTCGCGGTGGCCGTCGAAGAGCAGGCCCGTGTTCCAGCGCCGATGACCCTCGCTGGTGTTGTAGGTCTCCTCGGAGGTCCCGCGCAGGAAGACGATCCCCGAGTTCGAGGCGGCGCCGTTGCAGATGAACGCGTGCCTGGCCTTCGTGGCGTGGCAGTCCTTGAAGAGCACGAGCTGGGCGAACGGGTGGGCACAGAAGTTGTAGCGGTTCCCGCCCGCGGAGGTCGCGCCGGTCGGCTCCAGCGCGCGGCAGTTGTCGACCGTTACCCGGGTGGCTTCCCACGCCTCCATCCCGACCTGCCAGAACCGCAGTGCCGTGCAGTCGCGGATCCAGGCGTCCTCGGCGCGGAAGACGCGGATGGCGTTCTGCACCGCCGACTTGTCCACGAACGGGTCGCCGGTGAACTCGACGTCCACCCGCAGCCGCTCGACGCCTACCTCGGTGACCACGCCGGCCCGGTCGGTCTTGTAGAGGTACGACTGAGACAACGACCGGTCCAGGTGGTTGTAGACCGGCGCGTCGACGGTCACCTGATTGCCCCGGATGTCGGTGATGTAGCGGTTGTAGAGGATGGGCTCCTCATCCACGTTCCACGGCCGGCCGGTGTCGTGCCCGCCGTAGCCGATGGCCTTCAGCCACCCCTCCGAGCAGGGGTGGAAGATGATGACGTTGTCGCCGGGCCGCAGCCCGCGGGCGTCGGCGACCTCGAACGAACGCTCCCCCACCTGGACGAAGCCGGAGACGATATCGGTACGGGTGCCCGGCACCTCGCCCCGCCAGGCCGACCAGTTCACCGGCCCCTCGCCACCCGCGACGATCACGGTGCGGTTCGCCGCTCCCGCCGCGGTGGCCATGATGACCGAGTTCTCCGCCGGATCCTCGCCGTCTCCCGAACCACGCAACACGGTCCTGCTGGAGCGCACGTAGATCGTCCCGGACACCAGGTAGCGGCCCGGCAGGAGCAGCAGCGCCCCGCGCCGGTGCTCAGGCAGCGCCGCGATCTCGTCCAGCGCGGCCTGGATGTGGGCGGTGTTGTCGCCCTCGATCGGCCTGATCGTCTTGACCACGGGCAGGCGCGGGAGCGGCCGCTCACCGTTGCGGTAACCGGCGTGGCTGAAGTCGGGGACGCGGTTGCGCTCGGCGTCCTCGGCGTAGACGAGCCTGCCGTGCCTGCGGTACACGAGCGTCGAGCGCCAGGAGCCGGCCTCTGCGTGGGCGGACGGCGCCCCGGCCATGCCGGTCAGCGCGAGTGCGCCGCCTGCCGCCAGCAGGGTGCGGCGGCTGAGATCGTGAGTCATGAGCTATCCCTTCACAGCCCCGGCCACCAGGCCGGACAGGAACGTACGTTGGAAGGCCAGATAGACGATCAAACTGGGCAACATGGCGACGAGCGCCCCGGCGAGCAGCGGGCCGGGCCCGATCTCCGGATTGGTGCGCAACATCGACAACCCCACCCCGATCGGGTAGTTGTCCGGGGTCTCGGCCACGATCAGCGGCAGCAGGTACTGGTCCCAGACCATGTTGAAGCCGAAGATCGTGATCACGCCGAGCGCCGGACGGCACAACGGCAGGATGACCTGCAGGAAGATACGCAGCTCACCGGCGCCGTCAACGCGGGCGGCCTCCTCCAGCTCGGCCGGGATCTCCTTCATGAACTCGCTGATCACGAAGATCGAGAACCCCCACGCGCCCAACGGCACGATCATGCCCAGCAGCGACCCCCTGAGCGAGACGCCCAGCAGCGGCAGATCGTTCAGCACCAGCGACAGCGGGATCGCGATGACCTCATCGGAGATCATCATCGTGGCCAGGATGGCCACCAGCACGAACGCCTGCCCGCGAAACCTCTTCCGAGCCAGCGCGTACCCGGCGAAAACGCTCACCGTCACCTGCAGCAGCAGCCCGCCACCGGTGATGAACAGCGAGTTCATGAAGAACCGCCACAGACCCTGATCAGCCGCCACCTGGAAGTTCACCAGCGTGGGGTTCGACGGGAACAACGACATCCGGCTGGGGTCGTTGCTCCGGTCGAACGCCCCCGTGAAGATCGCCAGCAGCGGCCCGCAGAAGACGACGAGCACGACGGCGTAGATGAGGATCCGGGCCGCGGACGCCAGAGGGTGCTTGCGCCCCCAGGCCCAGCCGAGCGTGGTGTCAAACATCGAGCTCCCTCACCTGGGCAAGCGTGGTCTCAGACATTGAGCTCCTTCCGCCTGCGGTAGAGCGTGACCGCGGCCGTGAGCAGCAGCGTCGCCACGAACAGCACCACCGAGGCGGCGGTGGCGAAGCCCATGTCGCCCGTACGGAAGCCGGTGGCGAAGATCCGCGTCATGATCACGTCGGTGGCGCCCGCCGGACCGCCGCCGGTGAGCACGTAGATCTCGGTGAACACGCGCAGGCTGCGGACGCAGGCCAGGATGATGAGGATCGTCACGACCGGCCGGAGCGCGGGGATCGTGACGTACCTGATCCGCTGCAGCAGGCCCGCGCCGTCGATCGCGGCCGCCTGGTAGAGCTGCCGGTCGATCCCCGCCAGCCCGGCCAGGATGATCATCATGTCGTACGGCGCGCCCTTCCAGATCCCGACCAGGATCACCCAGCCCAGAGCGCCGTTCGGGTCGTCCAGGAACTTCTGGGTGTCACTGCCGAACCAGCCGAGCAGGGTGTTGAGCATGCCCTCCTCGCCGGGGAAGTACAGCAACCGCCACACTTCCGCCACCACCGCGGTCGCCGTGACCACCGGCAGGAAGGCCGCCGTACGGACGAACCACAACGTCCTGGCCTTGCCCTCCAGCAGCAGCGCGAGCACGAACCCGAGGAGGATCGAGCCGCCGGTCTGGCCCACCGCGTACACCAGGGTGTGGGCGGTGGCGTCGCGGAAGGCCTCCTCGGCGAAGACCCGGCGATAGTTCTCCAGCCCCAGCCACTCATTGCCGAGGAACGGCTGCACCTTGAAGAAGCTCAGCCACATGCCCTCGGCCATCGGGATGTACTTGAAGTAGAGGAAGAGGATCAGCGCGGGCGCCAGGAAGAGCCACGGCACCAGGGCCGCGTTCCGCCTGCGCGCTGTTCCGGTCCGGCTCGCCGGGGCGACGGCGGCGCGCTCCGTGGTGAGCGTCATCAGCCGACCTTCTGTGTGGCCAGCTCGGTCTTGAAGCCCCCGGCCAGCTCGGTCAGCGCCGCCTGCACGTCGGTGCCGCAGTCGGCGAAGACCTTGTTGAGCGTCTCGGCCGACTTCTGCCGGAACGGCTGCCAGTTCGGCACGTTCGGGAAGTACTTGCCGTCCTTCTCGTAGATCTCCTTGATGGCCGTCCAACGGTCGTCCTGGCGTTCGGTGAACACGTCCACGCTCTAGTTCACGGGCAGCTTGACGATCGCACCGTCGGAGTTGCCCGCCATGCCGATCTTCTGCGCCTCGGGCGTAATGAGGTACTCGGCCAGCTTCTTCTGCTGGTCCTGGAGCTTGGAGCCGGCCATCAGGTAGACGTTCTCGCCCTCGGCCATCGAGGTCGCCCCTGCCGGACCGGCCGGCGAGGGGATCACCTCGTACTTGTCCTTGCCCAGGCTCTTGTCGAACCGGCCGAACATGTACGGGCCGGTCAGGTAGATGCCGGCCTTGCCGGTCTCGAAGAACGGGTGGGCGTCCTTGGTGACCAGGGTGAGCGCGCCGGGGATGACGAGCTTGTCCTTGCAGAAGAGGTTCTGCAGCCACTTGACGGCTTCGACGGACTTCGGCTGGTCGATGGCAGGCGTGAACTTGCCGCCCGACTCGGTCAGGAACTCCCCGCCGGCCTGCCAGATGTAGGTGGAGGCCCACCAGGACGCGTACCCGCGCTCGGTGGAGGCCGGGACGACCATCCCGTACGTGTCGGCCTTGCCGTTGCCGTCCGGGTCCTTCTCCTGGAACGCCTTGGCCAGGGCGACCAGGTCCTCCCACGTCTTCGGGACCTCGGCGCCGACCTTCTCCCGCCAGTCCTTCCTGATGAGCGTGGCGACGGTCTGCACGGTGTACGGCACCGCGTAGTACTTGCCGTCGTACCCCTTGGCCTGCTCCCACGCGCGTTCGTGCAGCTCGCCCTGGCCCGCGATCTGGTTACGGTCCACCGGGCCGATCAGCCCTTGGCTGACGTTCGTCCCGAGCATGCCTGAGTCGTTGATGATGATGTCGGGCAGGTTGCGCGCGGCGACGGCCTCCTGCACTTTGCCGTCCCAGTTGTCGAGGACCGGCACGTACTTGGTCTTGATGCCGGTCTTGGCGGTGAACGCGGCCAGCACCTTCTTGGTCACCTCGGCGGACGCGGGCGAGGCCCGGTTCCAGACCTCGAGCAGATCGTCGTCGGCGGCCGATGAGGAACCTCCGCAGGCTGACGTCGAGGCGATGAGACCGGTGGTCAGTGCGAGGGTGGCGAGCGAACGGCGGGGGGAGGGCATACGGCACTCCATACCTCAAGCGAAGGGAGTTGCGAAAGGTTTCGCAACTTCGAGATGCCCGGTAACGTAGAGGAAACATCGGATGTAGGTCAAGATCTGGCGGCTCTGGATGGTGGTGAACCACATGCGCGCGGGGCGGAGGTCGGATGTATTTCGCGCCGCAGGTCCGGCTACGCTGCCGCCCGCCGGCCGCCCGCCCGCGTCACCGTGCGCATCGGCGCCGGCCGCCCGGGGGTCGCCTGCCGCGCCCAACGGCGCCGGCTCACCGCTTACCGGCGCCTGGCCTCGAAGCGGCGCCACCGAGTGCCGTCATGCCCAGCCGCACCTGCCATCACCAGGCGCGGCTGGTATCAGGGCGCGCATCACGCGGGCCCCATACACCTACATGCCGGGATAGTTCCCCCCGCCGTGAGTGGCGGCCGGCGCGTCGCAGTCCGGGGGCGAACCCGCGCTTGGGCACCTCATCCACGAAGCCAGGTCCCTCGGCTTCTTGTACGACGCCACCTGCACGTGGTGAAGCCGACATGCCACCGGTCGACGATCTGCCGATATTTCCGGTGTCGGGATTCTGCTCCCAGCGAGGCCCGCCACGGCGGATCTTGCCACCCATCCGCCTCCACGATCTCCGCCACGGCGCCGCCTCGCTGGGCCTGGCCGCCGGGGCAGAGATGAAGGTCGTGCAGGAGACGCTGGGTCACACCACCAGTTCCTTCACCGCCGACAACCTACGCCTCGGTCCTCCCCGAGGTTGCGATGACTGCGGCGGAGAAGACCGCCGTCCTGCTGCTCGCCGAGGAGGAGGACCGGGAGGAGCCGGGAGAGGTGATCCCGCTGCGGGCCTGACCCGCTACATCAGGAGACCGGCCCCGTGATCGCCGCGCTTGGACCATCGCACCGGCAGCTACAAGCTGACCACTTCCCGTGCCGTGACCGAGGCGGTCAGGGCGGTGCCAGGCGGCGCACCATCACGCCGACGAACTCGTCGCCTCGCACGAAACCGAAGTCCCGGGAGTCCCAGCTGGCGTCCGGATTGTCGCCCAGCACGACCAAGGCATGCCGGGGCACGACGGTCTCGGGCGCGTCGCGAAACGCTGGAAAGCCCTGTCTCGGTACGGGGTCTCCGGGAACCGCGACCGCCCGCTTTACGAGCAACCGCCAACCGGGATGATCCGGCTTCTCCGGCAACTCGTCCTCGCCACCCGGTTCCAGACCCGGCGGCAGCCCATCGATGGGCGGTGGGTCCTCGATCCGGACGACCACGATCTGACCCGCGTGGACCAGCTTCGTCCTGCGGACGAGCAGCGTGTCCCCGGAGCGCAGGGTGGGTTCCATGCTCGGCCCGTCGACGGTGGCGACCAGGTAGCGTCGGCGGATCCACCACAGCGAGGCTCCCAGCGCCAGCACGCCGCCTGCCAAAAGGAACAGCCTGCTCCAGGTCATCGCGCCTCCTGATATCCCGCGGCTTGGAGCCGGAACAGGCGGGCGTAGTGGCCGTCCGCGGAGAGCAGTGCCTCGTGCGGCCCCAACTCGGCGATCCGCCCATCGTGGAGCACGGCGATGAGGTCGGCATCCCGAACGGCGCTGAGCCGGTGGGAGATCAGCAGGCTCGTACGACCCTGCCGGTACTCCCGAATACGGGTGTGGACCTCGTGCTCGGCCTCCGGGTCGAGGCCGGAGCTGGGCTCGTCGAGGATCATCAGATCCCTGCCATCGCGGACAAGGGCCCTGGCCAGTGCCAGACGCTGCCACTGCCCGCCCGAAAGCACCACCCCCGTTTCCGGATCGCCCTTGTCCGCCTCGGAGAAGAACATGCGCGTGAGCAGCGTGTCGTAGCCGCGCGGCAGCCCCGAGAGCGTGTCGTGCACTCCTGCGCGGACGGCTGCCGCTCTGATTCGGGCCGGCTCGTCCAGAGCGGACAGGTCGCCGAGCCCGATGTTCTCGGCGGCGGACATGTCGAAGTTCATGTGGTCCTGGAACACGGCGCTGATCCGCTCGCGGAGCGCGGGAGGCGGGATGTCCCGCAGATCCATGCCGTCCCACAGGATCTGGCCGCGCGTCGGATCGTACATCCTGCACAGAAGCTTGATGAGGGTGCTCTTGCCCGCGCCGTTCAACCCGACGAGGGCGACCGAACGGCCGTGCGGAATCGCCAGATCGACGCCGCGCAGCACCCACGGATGATCGTCGTCGTAGCGGAACCAGACGTCTCGCAGCTCCAGGCCCCGGCGCAGCACGGGAGCCGTCCCCTCCGACACGCTCGGCAGATCAGGCTCGGCCCTGGTCACCGCGACGTAATGAGAGAAGGTGAGGAGCTGCTGGTGGAAGGACGCGATCGAGGAGACCAGTGTGTCCAGCGCGGCCTGCACACCGCCGACGGCCGCGACGAACATGGCGACGTCGCCGACGCTGAGCGAGCCCTGACGGGCGGCCATGATCGCCCACCACAGCCCGGCGCCCGCGACGGCCGCGCTCAGTACCGTCAGTCCGCCCTGAGTGAGCAGTTCCCGGCGGTCCATCCGGCTCTCGGCGGCGTCGGCCTCGCGCCGCTCGGTCATCATCCGTGCGCGAAGGAACGCGCCGATGCCGAACAGCCGGATCTCCACGGCGGCCTGCACGCCGGTGAGCAGCCGGCTGTAGAAGAACTCGCGGCGGTGGATCTGCTCGGTGTCCCACTGCATGGCGGCCCGTCTGCGCGACAGGAGTAGTTCGGCGACAAGCGCCGGGATGGCGGCCAGCAGCACCAGCGCGGTCATGACGGGGCTGAGGATCAGCAGGGACCCCACGAACCCGATGAGGGACAAGACGCCGTGCAGGCTTCCACACAATCCGCTGACGAGATCGGCCGTGATCCCGGCGCCCTCTTGCGCCAGGCGCAGCCGGTCGAGGAACACCGGATCCTCGAAACGCCGGAGACCGACCTGCCGCTCGGCCGCCGCGAAGAGCCGGTCGGTCGCGACGGCTCCGGCGCGGCGGGCGGTCTGAGCGCGCAGGTAGCGGCTGATCCCCGGAAGCGCGGCGGCGGACAGCCCCGCCGCCGCGAGCCCGAGCGCGAGCCCCGCTACCGTGCCTTCGGAGGTGGCCAGCCGGTCGATGACCGATTTGGTCAGCCATGCGGTGACAATCGGGGCCGCCGCCCCAGCGAACGTCACGAAGACATAGCCGGTCACCCCTCCTGAGGCTGACCGCCAGGTCAGAGACACGGCCTCCACCGCGGCCGAGACCAGTTCCCGCAGTCCGACCGGGCTGCGCGCCCCGGGCACCCCGATCTGGCCGCCGCTCATGCCGGCGACGCGACGGGGAGGTCCTCCAGGCGACCGCCTGCGGCGACGACGCGATGATCGGAGCCGAGAAGGTAGACCGCCGGCGTCCATGTGTTCTGGAACGCGCCGGCCACCGGGCCGTCGAAGTCCTCCTCGAGCACCCGGGCCACCGGCGTGAGTGCTGCCACCATTTCGGCGTCGTCCCCGGCGACCACCGCCAGCACGTTCTGCCGTCCGAGGGCGCGGGCGTGCGTCACGAACTGGGGAAGGAGCTTGTGGCAGGGTTCGCATCCGGCGGAGAAGAACCCGACCAGCCCGGCGATCGAGTCGTGGGACACCGGTTCGCCGTCGACGGTGACGGCGGCGAACTCTCCGATGGTTGAGCCGGGACCCAGCACGAGCGGAGGCCCGGCATGCTGGACATTTTTCTCGCTCAGCTGTCGTATCCGGCGGACGAGGCCCAGGGTGAGCAGCAGGTTCAACACGCACAGCACGCCGATGAGAACGACAGCGGCGGTCAGGTAGGGCATCAGGGGTTCCTCACGAAGAGATCGACGATGTCGTCGAAGGACGCGATCAGGTTCGCCCGGATCTGTCCCGTGGCGGCTGCCGCGGCCGTCCCGTCGAGCGCGGGCGAGTCACCGGGCACCAGCAGGCCAAGCGAGGCGATCCGCGCCCCTCAACCGGTGCGCGGGCGGCGGCCGGCCGCCGCCCGCGGTGCTATGCCGGCCGCGTCAGCAGGTGCCGACCCTGACCGTCTGGCACCCCTGGTCGAGGCAGCAAGAACGGAGGTACTTGACCCCGTCCTTGCAGTAGTAGGTGTTGGTGCAGGCGGCTTCCACGGTCACCTTGTGGGCGACGCGTGCAAGCAGACGATCTACGAGACCCATCATGATGTCTCCCTCTCCAGCCCTGCGGCCGAAACGATGATGATCACGATGATCTGGTCTTCCGAATTACGGCGCAACGGTCGAAATTAAATTCCCACCCAACGATAAGAGGGGCCAGGTTTCTGATATTTCAGACACAAAGCAATGTTCTTTGCATGGCCCGAAAAGGGCGTCCATGCGGATCGGGAGCATGATCGGGGGGACGTTCCACGACGATGGACGGGACCTTGTGCCTGCCGATAATTGCATCCGTCCAGGTCATGCCTCTGTGAGGGCTTCGAGTGGCGTACGCGAGCTTCTCCTCCCAGGAAAGGGAGGCCGGTGCGGCATGATGATCGGCCGTGCTCCTTCGCCTGGCCTACCTGACCGTAACGAACGCCTTCGCCGCGCTGTGGTTGACGCCGATGGGCGATCGGGACAAGGACGTCGAGATCCTTGCCGTGCGCCACCAGATCAGCGTTCTTGAACGACAGCCCGGCGCGATGAGGCCGTTTCAGAGGGCCTCGGGCGCTTGACCCAGCAGTGCCGCGGACGTGGACCGCTCCGGTGCGCCGATGTCCGTGAACAAGGCATGGGCCCGTCCCCAAAGGCGTCGGGACTCCTCGCGCTCCGTGCCTTTCACGGCATGGCCGAGTGTCATCAGGGCGCGGGCGTAGTCCAGCCGCTGTCCGGATCGCCGCGCCTCCTGCAGAGCCTGCTCGCACGCCTCGACGCACTGCTCCACGTCACCCACCGCCAGGTGGATGGCGGCGAGCAGGCCGTGCAGCCGCGGCACGTTCAGCAGATTGGACGTGAGCGCCAGCGTCAGCGACCGGTCCGCCTCGTCCAACGCTGTCGCGTACCTACCTTGGCGGTAATGGAACTCCGCGCGGCCGAGCAACACCTCGTCCAGGTCGATGCCCGTGTGCTCGGCGAGGTCCAGCGCGGCGTCGAGGCGGGTGAGCGCGCTGTCCGCGCTGTCCGCGTTGCCGAGCTCCAGCTCCGCTCCCGCCATGCCGGTCAGCGAGGCGATCTGGCACCGCCGGTTCCCGACTTCCCCGGCGATGGCCAGGCTCCGGCCGAAGACGTCGATCGCCCGCTCGTAGTGGCCGGCGTCGCGGTGCACCAAGCCGAACGTCTCGTACGTCACCGCCTCGGCGTACCTCAACCCCTCGGCCTCGGCCAGGGCCAGCGCTTCCTCCAGGGATTCCAGCGCCTCGGGGAACCGGGCCTGCCTCTTGCGCACCAGAGCCAGATTGACCAGTGTCAGCGTCTGGAGATGCCGGTCGCCGGACTTCCTGGTCAAGGGAAGGGAAGCCCGAAGGCATTCCTCGGCGCGGTCCAGCCGCGCGAGGATGAGGTAGGCCGAGGCCAGGTTGTTCAGCCCGCCCGCCTCGCCGCGCACCGACCCGAGCGCGTGATGGATCTCCACCGACCGCCGATAACGCGGGATGGCCTGGTGCGGCTCACCCTGCTGTTTGAGCACCACGCCGCAGCCTTGGAGCGCCCTGGCCTTGCCCAGCGGCCAGCCCGCCCGGCGCGACAGCGCCAGCGCGCGCTCGTAGTGATCCATGGCGTCCTTGAGGTCGGCCATGCGCCATCGGGCGAGTCCGAGCGAATGGTGCATCGCCGCCTGCCCTCTGAAGTTCCGCTCGTCCTCGGCGGCGGCCAGCGCGATCTGCGCCAGACGCAGCCACTCCCCACGGGTCCGCCGGTGATGCAGGATGTCCGTCAGGACCTCGACCAGCAACCACGCGTACGACCGCGGCCCGTGCGCGGCGGCGTACGACACGGCGGCCACGAGGTTGTCCCACTCGGTGTCGAGCCAGTCGAGGGCGTCGGCCGCGGCGTCGAAGGTCGTCGGCGTGACCTCCGGCTGAGCCCCGTAGGCGAGCTCCGCGACTTCGAAGCCGGCCGCCGCGGTGGCGCCGATGACCGTGGTCAGGTAGTAGTCGAGCAGCCGCTGGACGGCGGCCCGCCGCTCGCTCGCGGCGTCCTCGGCGAGGCTGCGCTGTGCGGCGTACTCCAGCACCAGGTCATGGGCGGCGAAACGGTGCGGCCCCGTTTCCTTGATCAGGTGGATCCGCGCCACCGTGGCGAGCAGGTCCTCCGCGCGCTCGCGGCTGGTCCTCGTCAGGGCGGCCGCCGCCGCAGGAGAGATACCGCTCCCCCGCGCCAGTCCGAGCAGGCGGAACATCCGCTGCGCCGCCGGCGGCAACGCGTTGTGCGACAGGTCGAGGGCCGCCTGGACGGCCACGCTCTCGTCGCCCTCCACACGCAACCTCACCAGCCGCCCCCGGTCCGCGAGCTGGTGGACGTAATGGCCGATCATCCGGTGCCCGTGGTCGCCGATCCAGGACACGGCTATGGACAGCGCCAGCGGCAGCCGGCCGCAGAGCGCCACGAGCTCTTCGGCGGCGTCCGGCTCCCGCAGCAGGCGGTCCTCGCCGATGCCGTGGGCGAGCAGTTGGTGCGCCTCCTCGTGGTCCAGCACGTCCAGTGTGAGGCGCTCGATCCCGTCCATGGCCACCAGGCCGCCCAGCCGGTTGCGGCTCGTGATGACGGCCCGGCATCCGGGGTCCGCGGGCAGCAACGCGCGTACCTGCTCCGGGTCGGCCACGTCGTCCAGGACCACCAGCACCTGCCGTCCCGCCAGAAGCGAGCGGTAGAGCGCGATCTGAGCGTCCAGCTCGACCGGTATGTCCTTCACCGCCGCGCCGAGCCCCTGCAACAGCAGCTGCAGCGCCTCGGGGAGAGACATCGGCTCCCGCTGGTCGAAGCCCCGCAGGTCGAGGAACAACTGCCCGTCGGGGAAGCGATCGCTCGCGCGGTGTGCCCACCGGATCGCCAGCGCGCTCTTCCCCACGCCGGCGGGGCCGACCACGAGCGTCACCCGGCCGGCCTCCATGCGCCGCAGCTCCGCGGAACGGCCCACGAAGCGGCTGGTGACGGGCGGCAGCTGGCGCGGCACGGGCGCCCGCCTGACCGTCTCGGCCGTCGGCTCCTGCTCCTCGAGCAGGCGCTGGTGAAGCCGCTGCAGCTCTCTGCTCGGTTCCACCCCGACCTCGTGTACGAGCCTCGTCCGGAAGTCCCGGTAGGCCTCCAGCGCGTCGGGGAGCCGGCCGTCGTCGCGCAGTGCCCGCATGAGCAGCGCGTGGGGCCGCTCACGGAGCGGCTGTTCGGCGACGAGCCGCGTCAGGCCGGCGATGGCCGCCCGGCTTCGCCCCATCCCGAGCAGCGCGGCGGCGTGGCCCTCGGCCGCCTCGCATCTGAGCTCCTCGAGCCGGTGCCGCTCGGCCTGGGCGACCGGGTCGGCCAGATCGGCGAAGGGGTCGCCGCGCCACAGCGCGAGAGCCTGATCGTACAGATCCAGCGCGGCCTGGTGCCGGTCGTCCCCGGACGCGTGCCGTGCGTTCTCCACCAGCGAGGCGAACTCCTCGGCGTCCACCGCGGCCGCTTTGGCGGGGATCATGTATCCCGGGCTCCGGGTGAGGACGACGTCGCGTCCGTGGGGGCTGAGCGCCCGGCGGAGCTCCGCGATCAGCGCGCGCAGCCGTGCCGGGGCGGAGGGCGGCAGGTCCTCCCCCCAGAGGCGGTCGGCCAGCCGTTCCACGGACACCACACCGCCGGCGTCCAGGAGCAGGGCCGAAAGCAGCGCCCGCTGCCTGCCGGTCAGGTGGACGGGCCGGCCCTCGACGATGATCTCCAGAGGACCGAGGAGGAGGAATCGGACACCGGACAAGATCACGAGTTCGAGGCTAGTCCACCCCTCCGACAGCGGCAATTTGCTTCCGTGCGAGATCCATGCACACAGCTGCCATTGTGTTGCCAAAACCCATCTCCGATGAGGCCACAACTCAAAGGCATCTCCTGGGAGCGGGTCGGGGATGAGCTGCGGCTGGCCTATGACCCCTGCGACCAGCTGCTCCTGACCGACCCCGACGGGATCGTGAAAACCTCGTGGGCGGGCTCATCGACTGGTGACGCCGGCCACCCTGCCGGCGCTTGGACAGCCCAGCAGGCCCGAAACCTACTCACGGACCTCGGCGAGCGGCTCGACTCCTTCCGCTTCCTCATCCGCGATCGAGATGCCACGTACATCAGCATCTTCACGGGCGCGGGCATGACGGTGGCCAAGACCCCGCCGCGCACACCGTCCTGCCGCCGGAGGGGCGGATCGAACGTCGGAAGGTGCCCTGCGGATTGATGGCCAACCGCCGCCCCGGCCGGTCGTGTACCGGCGGGACAGCGCCTTCACAACCGAGGTGCCCAGGATGGCGATCGAAACCGTGACCGAGGAGCCGGCGTGATCAGGCCAGGGCGATCAAATCGGCGTAGCCGTCGTTCCACAGGTCTTCGACCCCGTCGGGCAGCAGCAGCACCCGATCCGGCCGAAGCGCTGCGACGGCCTCCTGGTCGTGCGTGACCATCACCACGGCACCCCGGTACGCGGCCACTGCCGCCAGCACTTCGGCCTTGGAGGCCGGGTCGAGGTTGTTGGTCGGCTCGTCCAGCAGCAGCACGTTGGCCTGGGAGCTGACCAGCCCGGCCAGCGCCAGCCGGGTCTTCTCCCCGCCCGACAGCACCCGGACGGGCTTGTCCACGTCGTCGCCGCTGAACAAGAACGACCCCAGCACCGTCCGGGCCTCGCCGTCGCTCAGGTGCGGGGCGGCGCCGGCCAGGTGCCGCCCGACCGTGTGCGCCGGGTCGAGCGTGTCGTGCTCCTGGGCGAAGTAGCCCAGCCGCAGCCCGTGCCCGTGCACGACCCGTCCCGAGTCGGGCCGCTCGTACCCGGCCAGCAGCCTGAGCAGCGTGGTCTTGCCCGCGCCGTTGAGCCCCAGGACCACGAGCCGGCTGCCCCGGTCGACGGCCAGGTCCACCCCCGCCAGCACCGGCCGCCCGCCGTACGACTTGGCCAGGCTGATCGCGCCGAGCGGCGTGCGGCCGCTCGGCGCGGGCTCGGGCAGCCGGATGCGGGCGACCTTCTCGGCGACGCGGGGCGGGGGAGTCTCGGCGAGCATGCGTTCCGCGCGCCGGGCCATGTCCCTGGCCCGGGTCGCGGTGGCCACGTTGGAGCGCATGCGGCCGGCCTGGGCTTGAAGCGCTGCGGCCTTGCGCTCGGCGGTGAACCGCAGGCGCGTCCTGCGACGGTCGTCGGCCTCGCGGTCGGCGAGGTAAGCGTGCCAGCCGGTGTTGCGCGCCTCCAGTGCGCCGTGCTCAACGTGCCAGACGCGGTTGACCACGTCGGCCAGCAGCCCGGTGTCATGGGTGATGAGGACCAGGCCTCCGGAATGGCCGGCCAGGAAAGAGCGCAGCCAGGCTATGGAGTCGCCGTCGAGATGGTTCGTCGGCTCGTCGAGCAGCAGGACGCCGGGCTCGGCGAACAGCACCCGGGCCAGCTCCACGCGGCGGCGCTGCCCGCCTGACAGGTCGCCCACCGGCCGGTTCAGCACCCGGTCGGGCAGGCCGAGCCCGGCGGCGACGCGGGCGGCCTCACCCTCAGCCGCATACCCGCCGCGGGCCTGGAACTCTGCCTCAACCCGGACGTAGCGGGCCATGGCCCGCTCGTCGCCGCGCTCGGCCAGGGCGGCCTCGGCGGCCCGCAGGTCGCGGACCGCCTGGTCGAGGCCGCGAACGGACAGGACGCGGTCGAGGACGGTGACGGCCGGATCGGCGGCGGCCGGGTCCTGCGGCAGGTAGCCGACGGGGCCGGTGCGGACGATCTCGCCGGCCGCAGGCGGGAGCGCTCCGGCAAGGGTCTTCATGAGGGTCGTTTTGCCGGCGCCGTTACGGCCGACCAGGCCGACGCGGTCGCCGGGGGCGACGTGGGCGGTGACGCCGGACAGCAGGAGGTGGGCGCCCGCACGTACGTTGACGCCACGTAGGGTGAGCATAGGACTACACTCCGGATTTGCTAGAGGACACACGGGTGGCGTGGAAGCGGGTGTCCTGGCTAGGAAATTCGGGGCGTAGACATGAGGCCGAGTGTAGGGACAGGCCGTGATGGTCCGCCATCCATTTACCGGCCGTCCGTTCCCTCAATGGAGTAGCGATCTTTGGTCGCAAGCTCGACCATCACGAACCGTCATCACCTGCTGGCGAACCCATGCAGCGCGGGCATCTGCCTGAAAATACGCGGCAACCTCACCCGCATCGAACGTCCGGAACCCTCGACTCAGGACCTGACCACGCAGGAGCGGACACGCCGACGACGGGAGTCGCCTACCGCCGGGTGGTTGACCATTCAGCGCGGTGTGTGCGCCGTGATGGTTGCAGCAGTGGCGGTCGTCGATCCAAGGTGCGCAGCCCCGATCGAGTTCACGCCCGGCTGTCCGGTCTGACGCAGACCCACGACGCGATCCCGTCCCACCCGCCCCTCTTGACCAATTCTGTTGACCGACGTATGTACATTCCTATGCACATACTTTAGTCAAGCAGGTCCCACTGCCCTCAATGAGCACATCAGCCCGCCTCTGCTCGATGAGTTGGCGGGTGGTGGCGATGATCAACTGGACGAACGCCAGGCAGATAACGCGTTTCGCCTCGGACCATGAACAGCGCGTCATCACGTTCAGCCGTTCACTGACGCCTTCTCCGAAGGAGGGTGTCAGCTCGATGACTGTCTGACCATGTGTGAATAGTGGAGTGAAAAGCCCCGATGTCTCACTCACCGGTTCCCCCCAGCACCTCCACCTCCGGATCGATGTCACGCCCGTCCCGCCGGGCCGTCCTGGCGGGTGGCGGTGCCGTCCTCGCCGCCGTGCTCGCCCCGGCCTCACCGGCGAGGGCCGGCGTAGCGGGGGACACCGGTAAGACATCCGTCGCCTCCGGCACCGACTTCGGCGTCGCGCCCTCGCCCGACGGCCGCCTGCTCGCCCTCGACCTGCTCGGTGTTCTGTGGGTCTGCTCCGCCTCCGGGGGCACCGCCCGCAGGCTCACCAGCGATCTGTACGACGTCGCCCAGCCCGACTGGTCCCCGGACGGATCCACCATCGTGTTCCAGTCGTACCGCGACGGTGTCTTCAACCTGTGGACGATCCGGCCCGACGGGTCCGCGATCACGCAGTTGACCACCGGCCCGTTCGATCATCGAGAGCCCCGCTACAGCCCGGACGGGCGCACCATCGCCTACTCCTCCGATGCGGGGGGCAGCTACGGGATCCACCTGCTCGACGTCGCCACCGGAGCGAGCCGCGTCCTGACCGACAGCTCCGCCGAGGAGTACGAGCCGGCCTGGTCACCCGACGGGAGCAAGGTCGCGTTCGTCGTGGCCGACACCAGGATCGACGTCATCGAGGTCGCCACCGGAACGCGCAGCACCGTGGTCACGGTGCCCGCCGGTCAGGTCATTCACCAGCCGTCCTGGCTGCCGAACGGCACCGACCTCGCCTACCACCTCTTCCACTCGGGCGCCAATGATCTGGCCGGCACGGCGGGCGCCCTCGTCACCGGCGAGGAGGTGTTCCCGTTCCGTGCCCGGTTCGCCCCGGACGGACGCTATTACTACACCTCCGCGGGCACCATCAAGGTCCGCCGCCTCAACTCCGCGTCCGTCGGCACCATCGGCTTCACCGCCGCGCTGACGACGACGACGCCCAAGTACAAGAAGAGGGTCCGCGTATTCGACGAGCCCGGGTCGTTCCCCGTCGTCGGAATCGGCAGTCCGGCCGTGTCCCCGGACGGGTCCGCCGTCGCCTTCCGCGCGCTCAACGACATCTATCTGATGCGCATCGGCGGCACGCCGGAACCGCTTTTCCGTGACCGCTGGTGGAAAGCCGACCCGGATTTCTCCCCGGACGGGCGGCAACTGGCGTTCGTCACCGACCGTACCGGCACCCTCAATATCTGGATCCGCGACCTGAACACCGGCGCCGACCGGCAGGTGACTCATCTGACCGACTCCGCCGCCCTGTCGGTCCGGTGGTCGCCCGACGGGAGGGAGATCGCCTACCTGGACCAGGACGGCGCCCTGTGGGTCGTGGAAGTCGCCACCGGAGACATCCAGAAGGTCTTCGACGCCACCTTCGAACCAGGCCGCCCGACCTGGTCACCCGACGGCAGAACCCTTGCGCTGGCCGCGGTGGTGCCGTACTCACGACGCTACCGTGAGGGACTGTCCAAAATCCTGCTCGTCGACCGGGCCACGGGTGCTGGCACGTACATCGACCCCGCGCCGCACCGATCCCTGCAGACGCGTGGTGACGACGGCCCCGTCTGGTCCCCTGACGGCACCATGCTCGCCTTCGCCATGGAATCGCTCCTGTGGGTCCTGCCCGTCGACAGGACCGGACGGCCCACCGGCAGCGCCCGTCAGGTCACCCGGGAGGTCACCGACGCCCCCGTCTGGGCAGGCGACTCGGCCACCCTCCTCTACCTGAACGAGGGACGTCTCAAGAGTGTGCGCCTCGACGGCAAGCCCGCCCGGTCGATTCCGATGCGGCTGACCTGGCGCAACGACACCGGCCCCGATCAGGTCGTCATTCACGCCGGCCGCATGTGGGACGGCGTCTCGGGCAGCGTCGTCCGTGACGTCGACATCATCGTACGAGGCCAGCGCATCACCGCGGTCGAGCCGCACCGGGACGGAAGGCCCGGCACCCGGATCGACGCCCGCGACAGGTTCGTCATGCCCGGCCTGATCGACATCCACCATCACCGTGAAATGCAGGGCTACGCGTACGGATCGCGGCAGGGTCCGCTGTGGCTCGCCCTGGGCGTCACCACGACGCGCTCACCTGGCTCGCCTGCGTACCACATGGTCGAGGAGCGCGAGTCGGTGCAGTCCGGCGCCCGGCTCGCACCGCGCTACCTGGGCACCGGCGAGGCCATCGACGGGGCGCGCATCTACTACAACTTCATGCGTCCGACGTACTCCCACGACCAACTGCGGCTCGAACTGCAGCGGGCCGCCGCCCTCGACTACGACATGATGAAGTGCTACGTGCGGCTGCCGGTCGCCTGGCACAGGGAGGTCATCGACTGGGCCCACCGCCAGGGCAAGCCGGTCAGCTCGCATTACCACTATCCGGCGATCGCCATGGGCGGCGACCAGACCGAGCACGTCGGTGCCACCAACCGGTTCGGCTACTCACGCACCGTCACGAATGTCGGCTCCGCCTACTCGGACGTCATCTCCATGTTCAACGCCTCGAAGATGGCCAGAACCCCCACCCTGTTCAACTCCTCGACCCTCTACAGGGACGACACCTCGCTGGTCACCGACGAACGGGTTCGCCGGCTCTACCCGAACTGGCGGATGGCGCAGCTCCGGGCGACAGTCACCACGGCGCAGACCGCCGACCCGACGGCGGTCCAGGTGGTCCGGACGAACCTCGCCAACCAGGTCGCGCAGCTCACGGCGATGATCCGCGGCGGCGGCGTGGTCACCGCCGGCACCGACGCGCCGATCGATCACCTCGGGATCAGCCTGCACATGAACCTGCGCGCCATGGTCAAGTACGGCCTGACCCCGCGCGAAACTCTCACCGCCGCGACCAGCACGTCCGGGGCCTACCTCGGCCTCCCGCTGGGCAGGATCGCCAAGGGCATGTACGCCGACCTGGCCATCATCGACGGAGACCCGCTGTCCCGCATCGAGGACGCCGCCAACGTCACCGCCGTCGTCGTCGGCGGGAGACACCACACCGTCGAGCAGCTCCTCGCGCCTTACCCGTCCTCCACCACCACCGGCCAGGCGACACCTGCGGCCTCCGCGCCTGCCGGCAAGGTCAAGGATCGCGTCCCCGTCCACCAGAGCACGGCGAGCCACTGGTGGAACGACCCCGCCCAGCTCGAGGGAGCCCGAACTGCCTGCTGCGACGATCACTGAGCACGAGTTCTCGTGTAACAGGGGTGCGAACGTCGACCGGATGAACGGCCTGGCCAAGCTCGTTCGACGCGGTCTCCTGGGCGGCCTCGTCCATCGCGCCGATCTCGGTGGACGCACTCGCACAGATCAGCACACCCGGGCGGTACCTTGTTGCGCGCGAACCTGATGGTCAATCCGATCATCCTGGGTGTCCTTCCGTACTACCGCCCGCAGGGCTGAGGGAGGGTGGCGAGCGTTGACCGCGGACAGGAGGATGAGATGATCGAGCTGGACGTCCAGGTGGGTGCGGGCCGCACGCTGCACGTCTACGACACCGCTTCGAAGGGGAGCGGGCGGCTGCCTGTTCTGTGGCATCACGGTACGCCCAACGTAGGGGCGCCTCCGGAGCCGCTCTTCGCCGCGGCCGACAGGCTGGGGTTGCGCTGGGTGTCGTTCGACCGGCCGGGCTACGGTGGCTCCAGCGTCGCACCGGGGCGCACCATCGCGTCGGTCGCCGCTGACGCGGCAACCGTCGCGGACGCGCTCGGCATCGATCGGTTCGCCGTCGCGGGGTACTCCGGCGGCGGGTCTTATGCTCTGGGATGCGCGGCGGTTCTGGGTGATCGCGTCCAGGGGGTGCTGAGTCTGGCCGGCATCGCCCCGTACGGCGCGGATGGGCTGGACTGGTTCGCCGGGATGGTCCCGTCCGGCGTGGCCGCGCTGGGGACGGCGGCGGCGGGCCGCGAAGTGAGGGCGGCGCTGCAGGCGTCGGGCTTCGCCTACGATTGCCAGTTCACCGCGGCCGATCTGGCCTTGTTCGAGGGGCCGTGGGGGTGGCTGGGAAAGGTCGGCGAACCGGCTCTCGCCGCCGGCCCGTACGGCCAGATCGACGACGACGTCTCCTACACCTGTGCGTGGGGCTGTGATCCCGGCACCATCAGCGCCCCCGTCCTGCTCCTGCACGGCACCGCGGACCGGATCATCCCCGCCGCTCACGGGTCATGGCTGGCGGCCCGTTGCCCGACCGCCGAGCTGCGGCTCTGCGCGGGCGACAGCCACTTCACCATTGTCAACCACGCCGAAGAGGGCCTGGAGTGGTTTCGCCGGCAGATCTGACATCTCGGACCGCGCGGAGCCGCATCGTGGTCAGCGGCGGCTTCGGCCGCCGCTGACCTTGGCGTGGGCCCGCTTGAGCCCTCTCGGACCGCCGGCCCTCGCCACGGTGGGGCGCGCCCCCGCGGCAGGACCCGACGCCGGCTTCCGCCACGGCGCTGCCCCGGTACGGCGGACCGCGGTCTCAGAGGGCTCCGGGATCCTGCCGAGATCGATACAGCCACCCCGACGGGCAGCACGTCCGACTCCCCTGCTCGCTGGTACTCGTGAGGATCTGCCGTCCAGCGCGCAAGGTCATGCGCCCATGGTGTTCTCAGCGGCCGGCCGGCTGACTCAACTGAACAGCGACAGGTCTATGGAGTCGGCCAGGGCCCGGTAGCCCGCATCGTTGCCGTGCAGATGGTCACCGGCGTGGAAGTCGGCCCTGATCCGGCTGGGGCGGTCCGGGTCGCGCCAGACGGCGTCGAAGTCCAGCACGGCGTCGAAGGCGCCGCCGGTGCAGATCCATTCGTTGACCGTCTGGCGCGCGCTCTCGCCCGCCGGCGTGTAGATCTCCGCACCCTCGTAGGGCGGGATCGTGGTGGCGTAGACCCTCACGCCGCGTTCGCGCGCCCGGGCGATCAGCTGCCGGTAGCCCGCGATGACGTCGTCCGTCGTCACCGGCGCACCAGGGAACATCTTCAGGAAATCCGCCAGCGGACCGTCCTGTGGGGCGAAGGAGATGCCGAGGTCATTGCCGCCCACGGAGAGCACCACGTAGCCGAGGCCGGGCGTCGCCAGCACGTCACGGTCGAAGCGGGCCAGAGCGGCGGCACCGATGCCGTCGTTGAGCATCCGGTTGCCGCTGATGCCCTGGTTGGAGACGTAGCCGGCGGCCACGCCCCGCTCGGCGAGACGCTCGGCCAGCAGCTCCGGCCAGCTGTGGTTGGTGTCCGGGGTCGAGCCGGCGCCGTCGGTGCGGGAGTCGCCCACCACGACGATGGCCTTGGCCGGGGCGTCGGGGAGCAGCTCGACGGCGGAGATCAGGGCCCGCACCGGCAGGACCTCGGCGTTCTCCGGCAGGGTCGGGGCGGCGACGGCGTCGCCAGGGATCGTCCAGCCGGTCTCCAGGGCGGGGTCGTGGCAGGTGCAGGTCTCCACACGCCCGGGGAGGTAGAGGCTGATGGACAGCTTGGCGAGGGCGGGCAGGGGCAGGTCGACCGGATCGCTGAGGATCGGCGCCCCCGCCGGGACGGTGACGGCCGACGCGCCGGAGAAGGTCAGCACGCGCTCGCTGCCCGGCCGCACCCCGCCGCCGGGCACCGCGAGGCCCACCTGCGCCGCGCCGATGGTGAAGGGCGCGGTCCCGAACTCGTTGGTGAAGCGGACGCGCACCCGGCGCCCGCCGCCGCTGATGCGCACCACCTGGCGCAGGGTCACGTCGGCGAGGGGCGGGTGGTCGTCGAGCGAGCCGAGCCCGTCGTGGGCCGCCTGGGGCGAGGCGC
The DNA here is from genome assembly GCF_053603495.1 of Nonomuraea sp. NPDC004186. Classification (NCBI taxonomy): domain Bacteria; kingdom Bacillati; phylum Actinomycetota; class Actinomycetes; order Streptosporangiales; family Streptosporangiaceae; genus Nonomuraea; species Nonomuraea sp. NPDC004186. The sequence goes on from NZ_JBSGFQ010000083.1 coordinate 40,356, forward strand.
CCCAGCTCCGGACCCAGCTGCCGGCGTCGTTCGTCATGGTCATCTGTTGCCTCCGTTGTTCGTGATGGTGGTACGGCATGTCGAAGACTGAGGCGGGTCTCTGACACGGGACAAACACGGCGCTCACACGGCGGCCCTGCTTTGGGGTCTTGCGGTGGAGCGCGCGAAGATTGGGGAATGGACGGGGTTGCACGGCTTCGCGTCACGCTGCTCGGCGCGTTTCAGGTGTCTCGCGGTGACACCGTCCTGCCCGTTCCGGGCGCGCGGTTGCAGGGCCTGCTCGTACGGCTGGCGCTCGCCGGCGGCCGGAGGGTCGAGCCGGGCGTGCTGGTCGACGCGATCTGGGCCGAGGAGCCGCCGTCCGGCCCCGCCCCCGCCCTGCAGACCCTCGTCTCCCGGCTGCGCCGCGCCCTCACCCCGGCCGACGCGGCCCGTGGCGTGGTCGTGCAGGTCGCGGGCGGCTACCGGCTGGCGGTGGACGCGGCCGACGTGGACGCGCTGCGCTTCGAACAGCTCACCGCTGCCGGCAGGGAGAGGCTGCGGGCAGGTGACCCGGAGGCCGCGGGCGCCGCGCTCGCCGAGGCCGTGGCGTTGTGGGGCGACCATCCTGGCGCCGAACCCGCGGTCATCGCCGCGGTCGCGCCCACGGTCGCGACACGGCTGGCACATGTGTCGATCGAGGCGGTCGCCGACCTCGCCGACGCCGAGTTGTCGCTGGGGCGGGCCGAGGTGGCCGCTGCCCGGCTGACCGGGTTGCTGGCCGAGCACACGGTCCATGAGCGGGCGGCCGCGCTGCTGATGGACGCGCTCGCCGCTCAGGGGCGTCAGGCCGAGGCGCTGGCCGTCTACGAGCGGATCCGCCAGACCCTGGCCGACGTCCTCGGCGCCGACCCGGGCACCGCCCTGCGGGAGCGCCACCTGCGCCTGCTGCGCCCCGACCGGCCCGTCCAGGCGCCAGACTCCTCGGCTGAAGACGCTCCGGCCAGGGGCCCCGCAGTCGTCGTGTTGCAGGCGGCCACCGAACCCGACCCGATCCGGCCGACCAACCTGCCCGCGCCGCTGACCAGCTTCATCGGCCGCGACGACGATCTCACCCGCGTCGCCGCCCTGCTCACCACCGGACGCCTGGTCACCGTCCTCGGCCCCGGCGGCGCCGGGAAGACCCGGCTCGCGCTGGAGGCCGCCCGCCGCCACCGCCACGAATACCGCGACGGCGCCTGGCTCATCGACCTCGCGTCCGTCACCGAGCCGGCGAAGATCGCCACGGCCGTGCTCGCCGGGACCGGGCTGCGGGGCGGCGCGATGCTCGACACCCGCAAGCGAGTCGAGGGTAACGAGCTGGACGTCCTCGTCGGCGAGCTCGGCGGCCGGGAGAGCCTGCTGCTGGTCGACAACTGCGAGCACCTGATCGACGCCGTGGCCCACCTGGTCGCGGCGCTACTCCCCCGCTGCCCCGGGCTGCGCGTGCTCGCCACCAGCCGCGAACCCCTCGCGGTCGACGGCGAGGCGCTCGTCCCGCTGGCCCCGCTCGCGCTCCCCGACCCGGACGACAGCGTCGAACAGGCCCGGAGAGCGGCCTCGGTGCGCCTGTTCACCGAGCGGGCCGCCGCCGTGCGACCCGGTTTCGACGTCGACGAGATCACGCTGCCGGACATAATGCGCGTGGTGCACGGCCTGGACGGCATGCCGCTGGCCCTCGAGCTGGCCGCCGCCCGGTTGCGGACGCTGTCCCTGCCCGACCTGGCCGCCGGGCTCTCCGACCGGTTCCGGCTGCTCACCACCGGCAGCCGTACCGCACCATCCCGGCATCGCACCCTGCGCGCGGTGATCGCCTGGAGCTGGGAGCTGCTCAACGAGCACGAACGCACCGTCGCGGAACGGATCTCCATCCTGGCCGGCGGCGTCACACCCGCCTCGGCCACCGCCGTCTGCGCCGGCACCGCCGTACCCACCGCCGAAGTCCCCGAACTGCTCGCCACCCTCGTCGACCGGTCACTGCTGCAGCTCGCGCCCGGCACCGGCCGCTACCGGATGCTCGAAACCATCCGCGAGTACGGCGCCGACCGCCTGACCGACACCGGCGACCTCGGCACGGCCCGTGGCCTGGCCGCCGCACACTTCACCGAGCTGATGGCCCGCCACGACCCTCAGCTGCGCGGGCCCGGCCAGCTGACTGCCATGAAGGTCATCAGCGCCGAGTACGACAACACGCTCGCCGCTCTGCGTCACCTGTGCGCCACCCGCGACTCCCCCGGCGCGACCGCCCTCGCCCTGACCCTGACCTGGTACTGGCAGATGTTCGGCCGCCACCTCGACGCCGCCTACTGGCTGGGCGAGGCCCTGGCGGTGCCCGGCGGCGGGCCGACGCCCGAGCGCGACTGCGCCCGAGCCGTCTATCTGCTCAATCGGGCGGACATCCTGTCGGGGATCACCGCCGGGGAAGCCGCGGACGACCGGGCGGAGATGCGCGAGCTGGCCGACCGGCTGCTCGCGCATCCGGAGCTGCCGAGCCACTACCGCGTGTTCGGCCCGATCCTGCTCTTCCTGCAGGAGGAGCAGGCCGCGCTCGCGATCTTCCAGCGCCTGGCCGACGGCGACGACGTGTGGCTGTCCGGGCTGGCCCACATGTTCCAGGCCGAGATCGCCGAGAACGCGGGCGCGCTCGACCGGAAGCGTGTCCACGTGAAGGCGGCCCTGGCCCGCTTCCGGCAGGCCGGCGACCGCTGGGGCCAGGCCGCCACGCTGGCGATGCGCGCCCAGCTGCGACGGTACGACGACCTCGACGGCGCGCTGGCCGACCTGCTCGAGTCCCGGACGCTGGCGGGCGAGTTCGGCTCGCTCAGCCTCGGCGACCAGCTCTACAGCGACCTGCGCTGGATCGACGTGCACCTGCGGCGCGGCGACACCGACCGGGCGATGGCGATGATCGACTCCGCCCGGGAGCGTGCGCTGCACGCGTCCTCGGCGGAGATGCTGGTCCTGGTCGACGCGCGGGAGGCCGGTTTGCGGGTGCGGCTCGGCGACCTGGACAGGGCGGGCGACCTGCTCGATGACGCCGAACGGGGTCTGCGCGGCGACACCGCGTTCCCCGCGAACCATGCCCGGACCCTGGTCGGCAGCGCACGGGCCGCGCTCTGCCTGGCGCTGGGTGACCTGCCCGGCGCGGACAAGGCGCTGCGGGAGGCGTACGCGGCCGCGCTGGCAACCCGGGAACTGCCGATCCTGTCGCAGGTGACGGTGAACACGGCCGCGCTCGCCGAGACGCGCGGGCGGCAGTACGAGTCAGCCGTGCTGCTCGGGGTCGCCGCCCGGCTGCGGGGCGCGCACGACCGCACCGATCCGCAGGTCCGCGAGCTCACCCGCCGGGGTCAGGCCGCGCTGGGTGGGGAAGAGTTCGCCGCGGCGTACGCGAAAGGCTGGGAGCTGGACGCGAAGACGGCCGTGACCGCGGCCGACCCGGACGGCGAGGCGGCGCATGGGAATCTGCGGGACCTTCCAGTATGAGCGCCCATGTCTAGCAATTTTGAACCGCCCGATTTAGCATCGGCACTACCTGAACAGACGCATCTGCCAACACACGAGAAGCAGGACCGCGCTCCGGCCACTGTGGTCGGCAATCCGATGATTCTCCCAGCAAAGGTAGGTATGGCACAGGTCGCGGCACGGCGCGGGTACGCGGAGCCGGGCCAAGGTGTCGGCTCGTCGTTTCCGATCACATCGCCAGGGTGGCGTCCGGCTCGAACGGGGAAGCGCAATGAGTACATCCGAGCAGGAAATGACCGCGACGCCGACCTTCCCCATGGAGCGGACCTGCCCGTTCGCACCACCGGACGAGTATCAGCGGATGCGTGCCACCGCGCCGGTCGTCCGAGCCGCCCTGCCCAACGGCGCACCGGTCTGGGCGGTCACCCGCCACGCCGAGGCGCGGCTGATCCTCAGTGACCCGAGGATCAGCTCGAACACCGGACGCCCTGAACGGCCTCGCGGACCCGACGACGATCGCCCCGACGACGGCTTCTTCGTCGACATGGACCCACCGGAACACAGCCGGTTCCGGCGGTTGCTGATCTCGGAGCTCGGTGCCCGTCCGATGGACGCCATGCGGCCGGCCCTCCAGCGGATCGCCGATACGGCGATCGACGAGTTGCTGGAGGCCGGGACGCCCGCCGACCTCGTCGGTTCGTACGCGCGCCGCGTTCCGTCGCGAGTCCTCTGCGAGTTGTTCGGCATCCCGGCCGGCGACCACGAGTTCTTCGAGTCGCGGCTGCGGATGCTGTCGGTAACGAGTATGGATCCGAGTGTGGCGGCCCAGGCGTCCAGGGACGTTCGCGGTTATCTGCGAGAACTTATCGGCAGCGCCGAGCGTGAACCGCACAACGGAATGATCCGTCGGCTGGCCGCCAGGCACCTGCCCACCGGTGAGCTGACCACGGACGAGCTGATCAACATCGGTTTTCTCCTGCTGCTCGCGGGCTATGACTCGCCTGCGAACACGATCTCGCTAGGCGTACTCACGCTGCTGCGGCACCCGGCGCAGCTTGCCGCGCTGCGCGACGACCCGAGCCTGCTGCCGGGTGCGATCGAGGAGCTGCTGCGCTTCCACTCGGTGCAGGACTGGGTCAGCTTCGACCGGATCGCGACCGACGACATGGATATCGGCTCCGCGCGGATCCGCGCCGGTGATCGCCTGACGGTGCTGGCCGCATCCGCCAATCGTGACGAGCGGGCGTTCGAGGACCCCGACGAGTTCGACATCCGCCGGTCCGCCCACCACCACGTTGCCTTCGGCTACGGGGTACACCAGTGCATCGGCCGCAACCTCGCCCGCGCCGAGCTGCAGATCGCCTTCGGCACGCTGCTGACCCGGATACCGACGCTGCACCTGGCGACCGGGTTCGAGGAGTTGTCCTTCGCCGACGATGCCCCGTTCTTCGGGCTGCACGAGATGCCTGTCGCCTGGTAGTGCCGCCTATGCGCCGGCGACGTACGCGTCCTCGGCCGCATAGGGGAACCAGACGTCGGGGCCGTGGCGATCGACGAGATCGGGGAAGACGTCCTGCCAGCCTCCGCCGCCCGCCTCGGCCTCGGACACGGCGAGGGCGGCCCATTCGATGTCCTGGCGCAGCGCGTCGTCGTAGGAGACGGCAGGGCGGTATCCGAGCTCGGCACGGGCTCTGTCCATACTGAACACGATCGGCTCCGGCACATTCCACGGATGGAAACCCAGGCCGTCCGGACGCGACGGGCCCGCGAAGGTGACGATCTCCGCCTCGTGGCCCATGACAGCGAAGATCCTGGCGCCGATCTCGGCGACGGTCAGCGGGTCGTCGGCGATGTTGAGGACCCGGGCCGCCGGGTGCTGCCCGCACAGATAGATCAGCTCGGCGACGTTCGCGACCGCCGTGGTGGGGAACCGGCTCCGCCCGTCCTGGGCGAGTACGACGTGCGGCCGCTTGTCCAGCGCCCGCTTGATGAACGACCAGTGATCCAGCGATTTGCCGTACGGGCCGTGCAGCACGCCCGTCCGCAGAATGCTGACCGGCAGGCCGGGCGTCGCCAGCAGGCAGCGCTCCAGCGCCGCCTTCCCCGCCGGATAGTCGTGGGCGTCGCGCTCGACCGTCGGCCACGTCTCCGGGATCGGCACCGGCAGGCCGGGAGCCTCGTAGACCGCTCCCGACGAGATGACCACCAGCGAGCCGACGCGGCCGGCCAACTGGGCGAGCTGCGCACCGTGGTAGGGGGTGAACGCGACCGTGTCCAGGACCAGATCGTGGCCGTCGAGGGCTTTGAGCAGCGCCTCGGTGTCGGCGCGGTCGACCTGGACCGACACCACCCCGTCCAGCTCCGCGTCGTCCGGACGGAGCCGGCGGTGCCCAAGGGTCACCGCATACCCGGCCGCGGCGAGCCGGGCGGCCGTGGCCCGGCCGATCTGCCCCGTGCCTCCGATGATGAAGGCGCTTCGATCTTGGACCGTCACGAGCCGATATTAACCCGCCACAAAGGAAACCGCCCGGCGGGTGGTGGCCGCCGCAACCGCGCTCGGCCGGGACCTCAGCGCTGGACCGTCAGTCGCTCGCGAGCGCCGCGTGGACGGATGAGACCGCGCTCGCACCGTCGCCCACGGCGGTGGCCACTCGTTTCGTCGAGCCTGAGCGGAGGTCGCCGACCGCGAAGACCCGGGATGCGCTCGTCTGGAACGGCAGGGGCGTACCGGACGATCCGGCAGGCAGCCGGCTGTCCGTGAGGATGAAGCCGTCGTCGTCCTTGGCCACGCCGGTCAGCCAGCCCGACACCGGGTCAGCGCCGATGAAGCAGAACAGGCCGCGGCAGGCCAGCCGCTCCCGGCGTCCACCGGACCCCTCGACGGCGATCGACGCGAGAGTGCCGTCGCCCGCCAGTTCGCGGACCGTGCTGGCGGCGTGGACCTTGATCCGGGAATGCGCCTGGATTCGGTCGGCCAGGTAGGACGACATCCGAGTCCCGAGATCGGCACCGCGAATGATCAGATCCACCGTGGCGCCGCGGGCGGCAAGGGACAGGGCTGCCTGCCCGGCCGAGTTGGCGCCCCCGACGACCGTCACCGGCTGATTCTCGTACTCCCGGACGTCCAGGTCGGTCGCCGCGTACCGGATGCAGCCCGACTTCTCGAACGTCGCCCATCGCGGGATGTCGAGGCTCCGGTAGTGCGCCCCGGTGGCGGCGATCACCGCACGGCACTCGATGCGCGAGCCGTCCTCCAGCAGGACGGCCGGCCGTCGATCATCGGAGAGATCGAGGCCCGCCGCCGCACAGGGCGAGTAGATCCGCACACCGAACTTGAGCGCCTGGACCATCGCCAGCCGGGTGAGATCCGCGCCGCTGACCCCGTGCGGGAAGCCCAGGTAGTTCTCGATCCTGGCGCTCTTGGCGGCCTGGCCGCCGAGCCCGCTTCGATCCAGCAATACGGTGACAAGGCCCTCGGACGCCCCGTACACGGCGGCGGCCAGGCCCGCCGGGCCCGCGCCCACCACGACGAGATCAACGGGACGTCCGTCGGGCCGGTAGGTGAGGCCGAGCACCTCCGCGAGCGTTCCCGGCGTCGCGCGTCGCAGCACCGAGCCGCCGGCAATCGCCGCCGGAAGTTCGTCCTCTGCGAGCCCGGCAGACGTCATCAGCGAGCGCCCGGAGTCCGAGGTCGCATCGAGCCAGGAATGCGGCAGGAGCAACTGCGTCACATAGGTGCGCAGCGCGAGTGTCTCGGCGGCGTCCGGCCGGCCGACGATCTCCAGGGCGTTGCCGGCCACCGAGCGGATGAACTCGCGCCGTTCCCGGAACGCCTCAAGCAACAGGTCGGCGATGTCGACCTGCTCGGCGAGGACCCGGCGCAACATCGCCGCACCGATCCGGACGAGTGTCCCGGCGGTCACCACTCGAGCGGTCAGGTAGACGTACTGACCGGTCAGGAGATTGAGCTCGCCGAGGTAGTCGCCGGGGCCGCCGTGGTAGATCAGACGTTCCGGCTCGATCGCCGTCGCGTTCCGGACGATGTCCACGCTCGCCGTCAGGAGCAGGAAGAAGTCGTAGGAGTCGTCGCCGGACGCGTACAGAACCTGGCCGGCCTTGACGTGCTCCACCTCGCCGTACTCGGCGAGCCGGCGGGACTGCTCGTCGTCCAGGACCGGACCGCGCTGCGCCGCACCGTCGCTCACGTGGTTCCTCCGTGGGGTCGCGCTGCCCTCGCCGGGACGGCATGGGCCCTTGTGGACAGGGATCTCATTCGGGCGGCCTCCTCTCTCGGCAGGTTCGATCGCGGGTCAGCGTAGGGCCGGGCACTTCACGAGTACTGCATGAAAGATCCACGGACAGTTCCGTCGTCGTCAAGTTGGCCGATCTAGCCTGGCACCGTCGTAAGGTCGGCATGGGAAACGGGGCGGCTGGTCGGAATGAGTGCGAGAAGAAGTCCACAGCAAATGAAGCGGGGCTTGGCGGCTCACGTCATTTCCTATGTCGTGGTCAATCTGGCCCAGGTCGTGGTGTGGAGGCTCTTCACCCCGAAACACTTCTTCTGGCCTTTGTACTCGCTGGGCGTCTGGGGCGTCGGACTGGCGTGGCACATCTGGGCGGTCTGCTCGCCGTCCCGCCGGGTCCGGCACAGCCCGTCCCAGCGGGATTGACGCGATGTCGTTCTTCCTTGAGTTCGTACGCGATCCTCTGACGGTCGGCGCGGTCGCGCCGAGCGGCCCGGCACTGGCCAGGGTGGCCACCGCGGCCGTGCCCGGAACCGGCTCCCCGGTCGTCGTGGAGCTCGGCCCGGGTACCGGCTCGTTCACCGAGGCCATCCAGCGGCGCCTCGCCGGACGCGGCCGGCACATAGCGGTCGAGGTGAATCCACGATTCGCGCAGCAGCTGGCCGCCCTCTATCCGGCGGTCGACGTCGTACGTGCGGACGCGACCGACCTCGTCACGGAGCTGGCGCAGCGTGGGCTGCACCAGGCCGATGTCGTGGTCAGCGGCCTTCCTTGGGCGGCGTTCACCGAGGACCATCAGCGCGACGTGTTGTCCGCGGTGGTGGAGAGCCTGTCGCCGCACGGCGCGTTCACCACGTTTGCCTACGTGCATGCTCGATGGGCGCCACCGGCCCGGCGCCTGCTGCGCTCCATGCAGTCGCGGTTCGAGGAGGTGGTCATCAGCCGGACGGTGTGGGCCAATCTCCCGCCTGCTCTGGTCTACTACTGCCGTCGCCCTTTACGCGAGGCCGGCGATCGAGGTTGACCTGACATCACCCCGCCGCTGAACCCGATCAGCGGCCGGGCGTCCCTTCTGCCGGCCACATTTCCTCCTCGCGCACCCGCGGTCCGGCGCGACTCCACCAGGGGGCCGGCAGCCCACAGGTGACGGCTGAGGCGCTCGGCGACATGCTCGTCGTCCTGGGCGGCGGGCTCCAGTGCGTCCGCGACGCGCAGATTCAGCCGAGGCACGTGCCGCTGTGGCATGGTCCTGACGACCGACTCCCGGACCAGGTCGTGCGGGAAGCGGAACGAGAACGGGTCGCCGGGAAAGGGCTCGAGCAGGCCGAGGTCCTGCAACGGCTCGAGACGGTCGAGACAGGTCTGCACGTCAAAGCCGGCGGCGCGCGCGAGCAGAGCGAGGTCGACGTCCCGGCCGATGAGAGCGGCGATCCGCAACACCTCTCTGGCAGCGTCGTCAAGGCCGGCCATCCGGTCCTTCACGACATCCCGCACGGTGAACGGGATTCCGGCCCGCGCCGCGGCATCCTCGGTGAGCTCACCGCTGTCGGCAAGGAACCGGGACAGCTCCCGTACGAAGAACGGGTTACCGGCGGTACGGGCGTGGATGCCGCGAGCGACGCCGGCCCCGGGCGTCCGGCCGGTCTCGTGGCGGACGAGCTCCGCCACCTCGGCCGGTCCGAGCGGGCCGAGCCGGACCCGGCGATGACGAGGCAGCCGGCTCGCCGCGGCGAGCATCCGCGCCAGCTCCGAGCCCGGCATCGGCGCGCGGTCGCGGAGCGCGCCGATGACCACCGTGCCGCTCGGTAGCCGAGCCGCCAGCTGCCCGAACAGCTGCAGCGAGGCGACGTCGGCCCACTGGAGGTCATCGACGACAAGCACCACCGGCCGCAGCGCCGATACCTGGCCGACGAGGGCGACAGCCTGCTCGATCAGACGGAACCGGGCTCCGCTGTCCGGCGGCGGCTCCACGAGCCGGCTGAGCTCGCCTGACCGCCACTCCTCCCGCGCCGCAGCGGGCAACTCCTCAAGGACCGCGCCGACGGCCTGCACCCACAGCCACATCGACGGCGCGCCGTCTCCCTCGAGACAGCGCCCCCACACGACCAGCGCGCCGCGCCGGCCCGCCTCGGCGCCGATCTCCTCCAGCAGGCGGGTCTTTCCCACTCCCGGCTCACCCTCGACGAGGACGAGCGCCGTGCCTCCGGCACGTGCCGATTCCACCGCCTGCCGCAGCACCGCGAGCTCCTCCACCCGGCCGACCAGACCGCCGGTGGGCGGCTCCCCGAGGGTGGGGGCCGGCCGCTGCTCGGTGTGCGTCTCCTCGGCGCGGCCGGCGAGCGCGGGCCGCTCCTTCGGCGCGGTAGCCGGCAGTGTGATGCTCGCCGTCCTCGCGTGCGCGTCGTACCCGCCGGCCGAGGTCAGGGGCTGACGCAGTACCCGCTGGTACGCCTCCAGCAGCGCCGGGCCGGGACCGATGCCGAGCTCTCCGGCGAGCCGGGCGCGAACCGTCCGGAAGACCTTCAGCGCCTCTGACCGGTGACCGGCGGCGCCCAGGACGGCGACGAGCCCGGCTTGCACGGTTTCGTGCAGCGGAGCCATCCCGGCGGCCAGGTACAGGGGCTGGAGCACACGCGCGGGCCGGCCCCGCGACACTGCGAGCTCGGCCGCCGCCGCACACGCGTCGAAGAACTCACCGTCCAGTGCGGCGAAGATCGACATCGCGGTCGATCCGTGGAAGAGCCCATCACCCGCCGGCCCGTGCCAGTACCCAAGCGCACGTACGTAAGAGTCGAGCGCCACATCGGGGCGCTGCTCCGCGAGGCTGACTCTGGCCGCCTCGACGAACTCGCGGAAGGCGAGGAGGTCCAGCATGTCGGCGCCGCCCGCGAACAGGTAACCGTTGGCGCGGCGCTCCAGGTACGTGCCGTTCGTGCGAGCCGGCAACGCCGGTTCGAGTAACCGCCGGAGCGAGCCCACGTACTTCTGGAGAATGTTGACGGCCGTGGCCGGGACGTCATCACCCCAGATCAGATCGATCAACTCGCTCGTGCTGATCGGCTTGCCCGCGCGTGCGAGGAGCAGCGCGAGCAGGTAGGACTGTTGCCGAGGCCCGGTGGCCAGCTCGACGCCCTCCCGCCACAGCCGCAACGGACCGAGAATCTGTAACCGCAGGTTTCCGCCGGAGGCCGACGACCGTCCTTCGCCATCGGCGTCACGAGGCGACGACGTCGCCATGCCTGTTCCCACCCCCGAACCGTCGATCAGATTGCCGACCGCGATCAACGGCCGACCTCCATCGGGTGGCGGGCCAGCCATTCCAGGGCATAGTCCGCGACCCGCCGCCACCCGCTGTCCACGACGAGCGAGTGCCCGCGCCCGGGGAACTGCTTGAGGTCGGTGATCGCGGGTGAGTCGCCATACAGTTTGTACGCCGCACGCGTGACCACGTCCGGCACCGTGTGATCCTCCTGACCGGAGATGAACAGCAACGGCCCTCGGGCGGCGTTGCCGGTCTCGACCGCGGCCGGCGACGTGCGGGTGAAGTTCGCCAGCGCGGCCTCGAAGAGCGGGCGGCCCGGTGACGGGATGGTCCACCTGCCGAACAGTTCGTCGGACTCGTTCCGGCTGATCGCGTTCCCGAAGCCGTAGCGGAACTGGGCCGCGGTCAGCGACACCGAGCGGCGCCGGTTGGCCGGGTTGCCGAGCACCGGGAAGGCAGAGCGTAGCTGGGCGAACGGCAGTGGCTTGACCCCCTTGACCGGCGCCGGGTCGATGGCCACGGCGGCGCGCCCGAGGCCGAGACCGAGCAGCTTCTGCGCGAACAGCCCGCCGAACGAGTGGCCGACGAGCACCGGCGCCTCCGGCAGGTCACGGATGATGGCCGCGTAGTGGCCGGTGACATCGTCGATGCCGAGCCCGGCCACGGCGAGCGGGTCGCGGCGGGCCGCCTCGACGGTGCCGGGTTCGCCGGGCCAGCCGGGCATGAGCGGCGCATAGCCGCGGGCGGCGAACCGGTCGGCCCATGGCTGCCACGAGCCGGCGTGCAACCAGAGGCCGTGGATGAAGACGACAGGGATTGCGGTGATGGTCATCGCGGGCTCCTTCGTGGGGCGATACGGCAAATATCGCCGGACAGCCGGTGCCCGCTGATCTGTCAGATGACCTAAGTCGTGTCCGTCCGCAGCGCGTCGCGCAGAGAGGCGCGGGAGGTGATGCCGAGCTTCGGGAAGATCTTGTACAGGTGCGCGCCGACCGTACGCGGAGACAGGAACAGCCGCGCCCCGATCTCCCGGTTGCTCAGCCCGGTGGCGGCCAGCTCGGCGATCTGCCGTTCGTGCGGGGTCAGCGTGGCCACCGCGTCGCGGTGGGCCCGGGTCGGTTTGCCGGCCGCGCGCAGTTCGGTGCGGGCCCGCTCGGCCCAGGTCACGGCGCCGAGCCGGTCGAACGCGCCGAGCGCCTCGCTCAGCGCCTGGCGGGCCAGGACCAGCTCGCGGGCGCGCCGCAGCCACACGCCGTACGCCAGCCGGATGCGGGCCAGCTCGAACGGGAACGCCGCGCCCGCGGGGTGTGCGACCGCGGCGGCGAACAGCGCACCGGCCTCCTCCTGCGGCGCGGTGATCGCCAGCGCCCCTGCGGTGAGCAGCGCCAGGCGTGGGGAGAGTGCCGGCAGGCCCGCGTCCCGGGCGGCTTCGGCGTGCGCGCGGGCGGCGGCGTGCCGGCCCGTGTGCGTGGCGGCCTCGACCAGGTCGAGCAGGGTACGGGTGGCCTGCTGCGAGTACCGGGTGAACCCGCCAGGGGTGGTGATCCCGGCAGCGTAGGCGTACGCGGTCTCGTACTCACCCTCGCTGAGCGCGGCGGCGGCGCCGATCGCCTCCGCGTACTCGGTCAGGAACCCCACCCCGCGCGGCCGCCCCCAGGCGTCCACGGCCGCCTGCAGCTCGCGGGCCCGGGCCAGGTCGCCGCGGTACGCCGCCAGCAGCCCGAGGAATGCCCGGAACGCCTGGGCGAACAGCCCGTACCCGTGCTCGGTGGTGAGGTCCAGGCCACGGCGGCCGGTCTGCTCGGCCTCCGCCCACGCACCGGTGGCGATCTGATCGAGCATCACCACCTGGAGCAGGGTCATCACGCTGGTGACCGCGCCGGACTCCGCCTCCCTGTCGACCATGCGCCGCAGCAACGCCCGATGTTCGCCCAGCACTCCCAGGTAGAACGCGGAGACCATCAGCCGCATCGCATGCCACGGCGCGACGGCGGCCGGCCCGGCGAGCACCTCGGCGATCCGCTCCGGCACACCGTGGCCGCGGTTCACGACGTCACCCCACGCGTCCCGCACGATCGCCGTCGACGGGCTGACCCCGCCACCGAACCGGTCGAAAAGCGCGTCGGTGCGCGCCCAGCGGACCGGATCGACGGCGAACTGGCTGATCGCCAGCAGCAGGCTCAGCGCACGTTCGGTCAGCCGGGCGTCGTCGATCCCGGACTCGAGCAGTGCCGAGATCCGCCGGTGATTCGCGGCGACATCGCCGTCGCGGTACAGCGCCACGAATCCGGCGGTGATCACCGCCGCCGGGCCGTCCACCGCGGCGTCCTCGGCCAGGCCCTGCGCCGTGTCGAGCAAGCCGGCCTGCCCGGCGACGAACGCCGCGTCGGCCAGCAGCCGGGACCGGTCGGCGGAGCGGCGGCTCAGTTCCGCGGCACGGGTCAGCCAGGTGATCGCGATCGCGGCGCCGCCGCGCCTGGTCGCCGAGACAGCCGCCACTTCGAGGGCCGCCGCGACGTCGTCGTCCGGGTCGACGGTGGCGGCGGCCAGGTGCACGGCCCGCCGTTCCGGGCTGTCGCGGTGCAGCCGGGCGAGGTCGGCGTGGGCGGCGCGGCGCTCGTTCGGCGTCGCGGCCTGGACGACGGCCGACCGCACGAGAGGATGCCGGAACACCGGCTCCCCGCCGGCCGGGTCCGGGGCCAGCAGGCCCGCCTCGACCGCCCGGCCGACGCCGCGCATCCGGTACCGGACCGCACCGACCCTGCGGGCCGATCCGGCACCCGCGCCGTCCAGCGCCGCCCGAAGCAGCTCGCCGCGCTCCTGCTTGGGCAGCTCGCGCAGCCGCCCGCCGTAGACCTGCTCCAGCCGCCGCGACAGCGTCATCGTGCCGGAGTCCAGCAACGTGGATCGGGGCAATTCGAGCAGCGCCAGCGGATTCCCGGCCGCGGTCCGCAAGATCAGATTCCGGCGGTACGGGTCGAGCCCGGCTTGCCGCAGGTCGAGCAACTCGGCGGCGGCGTGCTCGGTCAGCGGCTCCAGGACCAGCTCCGGCAGCCCGGCCCCGTCGAACGGTGACGGCACCTCCGCGCGCACCGCGATCGCCACGCGCACCGCGGTACCCGCGAGGCGCCGCGCGGTGAACGCGAGCACCTGCGCGCTCGGCGCGTCCAGCCATTGCCCGTCATCGACGACCAGCAGCAACGGCGTGGCCGCCGACACGAGCGTGAGCAGGTCCAGTACGGCGATGCCGAGCGCCATCACCTGCGGCGCGGCACCGGTGGTCCCGGTGAAGGCCGCGTCGATCGCCGCCCGGTGCCCGGGATCCAAGCCGGCCGAGTCCGGCAGCAGCGGGGAGATCAGCTGATGCAGCCCGGCGTACGCCAGGTCCCGCTCCGCCTCCGTCCCGGCGCCGCGCACCACTCGGAACCCGGCGGCCGCCGCTGCCAGCCCGTCCAGCAACGCCGTCTTGCCGAGGCCGGCCTCACCCCAGAGCACCAGGACCGGGCCGGCCTCGTCGCCCAGCAGCGCCACGAGCCGCGATCGTTCCTCGTCCCGTCCGACGAGCTCACCGTGGCGCACGCACGAACCCTATCCGGACGTCGGCAACCCGGGTCGTCGAGGTGCCTGTGCCGTGCGCGGGGAAGGCGGTCAGCCCTTGACGGTGAGGAGCGGGCGCAGCTCGGCCACCGGGTCCGCCACACCTCCCGCGTGCAGGCTCGACACCACGGGTCCGATGTCCTTGTACGCCCACGGAGCTTCCTGCTTGAGGTCGCGCCGCCAGGCCGCCATCACGTCCGCACGGCGCGCCACGGTCGGATCGCGGTGGTCCAGCGGCGTGACCACGCGGAACTCGCGCAGGAACGCGTCGAGATCATGGTCGCCGGCCCGTGCGGTGGCGCCGCGCGGGACGCGCCGTCCGGCGCCGTGGCAGGCGCTGGCCAGCGTGCGGGCGTTGCCGCGGCCCCGCAGCAGGTAGCTGGACGCTCCCATGGACCCGGGCACGATCACGGGCTCGCCCCACATCGCGTACGGGCCGCCGGTCATCTGCTCGTGACCACCCGCCGGCGTCGCGCCTTTGCGGTGGATGACGCGGTCCTCCTCCTGCCAGAACAGGTTGTGCGGCGCGTCGTAGACCAGCCGCGCCGTCATCCGGCCGCATTCGGCGGCGAGCCCGGCCCGCATGGTGAGGGCGAGGAAGAACCGATTGCCTGAGGCGAAGTTGGCGGCGTTGCCGAACGCGTCCAGGTAGCGGCGCCGGGCGGCGGCCGTGCGCTCGTTCAGCAGGAACGGCAGGATCTGGTTGCGGGGTCGCGACAACCCCGGCGGCCAGGTCTGACGCAGCCGGTCCAGCGCTGTGGCGTTGGCCTGGTGTCCCAGCGCCAGTGAGCCGCTGTGCACCATCAGGACGACCGCGCCCGCTGTCAGGCCCCACGCGTACGCGGCGGCGGGATCGTGGATCCGTGCCACGTACTGCAGTTCGGCGAAGTGGTTGCCGCCGCCGATGCTGCCGATGAGACTGTCGTGGCTGGCGGCCTCGGTGCCGCCCGCGCTGGTGATCCAGTCGGCGAACGCCTCGGCGGTGCCGGTCGGGTACGCCGGAGCGTGCATGCGGTCCAGGCAGTCCTCGGTGTCGGTCGGCTGGTGGCCCTGCCAGGGGGCGTCGCCGGTGAGCAGGAGCCCCGGGAGCCCGTCGCGCAGGAGTGCCTCCCGCTGGGCGGGGGTGAGGGCGATGCGGCGGCCGCCCTCGAAGAACAGGTGCCGCAGCCGCCGTTCCAGGGCGTCCAGGCGCGGCCGTACCTGCTCCACGGTGAGTGAGGTGACCTCCAGCCGCATGCCGCAGTTGACGTCGTTGCCGACCGCCTGCGGGAGCAGCGCGCCCTCGGTCTCGATGACCGTGCCGATCGGGATGCCCGCGCCCTTGTGGAAGTCGGGGGTGAGGACGAGGCGGATCAGGCTGGGCGGCGGGCCGTCGTGGCCGGGTACGGCCTCGGCGAGGCGGGCGAGGGTGTCGGCGGTCTCCAGGACGGACAGCACTTCGTCGACGGCGGCCGGTTCGAGAGGCACACGTTCGTCGGCGCAGATGTCGACGGGGACGTCCCAAGGGTTCGGGAGGGTGAGCCACTGCTCGTCTCGGCGCATGAGACGGCGGTCCTGACGGGTGCGCATGATGGTGAAGTCCTTCGGGCTGCTGAAAGCGATGCAAGAACGGGCGCGGTCGAAAGCGCGCCGGAGAGGGCGACGGATCGGGGCCGTCGCCGTGGGCCTCGTGGTTCAGCAGCCGCGAGGTGAAGGCGTGTCCGACTGTAGTACGGCACGCGCCGCCCACACCACGGATTTACGTCTCCGCTCACGGCGGCGGGGCGTGCCGCCTGCGGGCGGCACGCCCCACGCGCTATCCGGATCACCGGCTACCCGTTAGCGGACGATGCCCTGGGTGTCGATGTGGTTGCCGTCCCAGTCGCCGATGAGGGGCAGGTCGGAGGGGTCGCCGTAGCCGATGGAGGTGGTGGTCTCGGTGGCGCTGGTGACGGGGCTGGTACGCATGTAGAAGGTGCCGTTCATGCGGACCCCGACGTTGTCCTTGCCGTCGCCGTCCCAGTCACCGACCAGCGGGGCGGCACCGGCATCGCCGTAACGGAAGGTGTAAGAAGCCGCTCCGGTCTGAGGAGTGTTGGACAGGTAGAACGTGGCATTCGTGGCGCTGTAGGCGCTGACGGTGTCCTTGCCGTCACCGTCCCAGTCACCGACCAGAGGGACCATGTCGGCGTCACCGTAGGCGACGGAGGTCGTCGTCTCGGTGCCACTGGTGACAGGGCTGGTGCGCATGTAGAAGGTGTTGCCCATACGGACCCCGACGTTGTCCTTGCCATCACCGTCCCAATCGCCGACCAGCGGGGCGGCACCGGCGTCGCCGTAACGGAAGGTGTAGGAGGCCGCTCCGGTTTCCGGGGTGTTGGACAGGTAGAAGGTGGCCGTGGTCGGGTCGAAGCTGCTGACCGTGTCCTTGCCATCACCGTCCCAATCACCGCGGATCGGGATCATCGGACTGTTGCCGTACGCGATGACCGGGCGGGTGGCCACGTTCGAGCTCTGGCTGTCGGACAGGTAGAACTCCAGGACACCGAGACTCGGCGAACCGGCGAAGGCCGCCAGGTCGGCCAGGCTGCCGTTGAACACCGTCGGCGAGCCCGGAAGGGTGCTGGAGGAGCCGGCGTACTGCCAGGCGGTGAAGCGTGACCAGCCCGCGGGCAACGCCCCGGGGGACCCGCTGTAGTTGGAGGTCTCCAGAGGGTTGGCCGAGAACGACTTGTTGCTCCCCGTGCACTGGTTCCACCAGTTGGGATTGGTGTAGATGGCCGCTTCCCGGCCGGTCTGCGCCTTGACCTCGTTCACGAAGTCGCGAATCCAGGTGACCATCTGAGTGGTCGACAACCCGTAGCAGGGATACATCGGGGCGGACGTGGTCCACCAGGGCCACTCGATGTCGAGCTGCAGGGGGAGGGTCTTGCCGTCGTTGACGTACTGGGCATGGGAGATCAGCCAGTCCGCCTGGGCCTTTCCGGTGTTCACGCCCTTGTCCGGGCGGCCGAAGGCGTAGGCCCCGATGTAGACGCCGTTGGCCTTGGCATTGTGGTAGTTGGCGTTGTACGTCGCATCGACGAAGTCGAGGCCCTCAGTGGCCTTCGCCCAGCCGAACTTGACGCCCTTGGCCGCCGTCTGCGCCCAGTCGATCGTTCCGGCGTGGTTGGAGACGTCGGTGCCGCCGACCGTGTATCCCGCCGGGACGGCGGCCTGCGCCGGCTGCACCCCCAGGGCGATCACCGATACGAACGCGGCCACTCCGGCCATGACACGGACGGCCCGCATGGATCTGATCATGAGATTTCTCCGGTTCCAACAGGGGCGGGTTTCCTGTCCGCCCCCGTGTCGGGGGGTGGGTCAGCGGACGATGCCCTGGGAGTCGATGTGGTTGCCGTCCCAGTCGCCGATGAGGGGCAGGTCGGAGGGGTCGCCGTAGCCGATGGAGGTGGTGGTCTCGGTGGCGCTGGTGACGGGGCTGGTACGCATGTAGAAGGTGCCGTTCATGCGGACCCCGACGTTGTCCTTACCGTCACCGTCCCAGTCACCGACCAGCGGGGCGGCACCGGCGTCGCCGTAACGGAAGGTGTAAGACGCCGCTCCGGTCTGAGGAGTATTGGACAGGTAGAACGTGGCATTCGTGGCGCTGTAGGCGCTGACGGTGTCCTTGCCGTCACCATCCCAGTCACCGACCAGAGGGACCATGTCGGCGTCACCGTAGGCGACGGAGGTCGTCGTCTCGGTGCCACTGGTGACAGGGCTGGTGCGCATGTAGAAGGTGTTGCCCATACGGACCCCGACGTTGTCCTTGCCATCACCGTCCCAGTCACCGACCAGCGGGGCGGCACCGGCGTCGCCGTAACGGAAGGTGTAGGAGGCCGCTCCGGTTTCCGGGGTGTTGGACAGGTAGAAGGTGGCCGTGGTCGGGTCGAAGCTGCTGACCGTGTCCTTGCCATCACCGTCCCAGTCACCACGGATCGGGACCATGGGACTGTTGCCGTACGCGATGACCGGGCGGGTGGCCACGTTCGAGCTCTGGCTGTCGGACAGGTAGAACTCCAGGACGCCGAGGTTCGGCGAACCGCCGTCGATGCCGACCGGTGAGGAGTAACCGACGATGTCGATGTCCGATCGCGAGTAGCTGTGGGCCTTGATCGCGTCGCCGCTGTTGCCCTCGATCGTGTAGACGGTGCTCGCGTTGGACGAGGTGACGATGCCGACGTGGTCGATGTCCCCGCTCTGGTCCCAGTCGAACACCAGCGCGTCCCCGGGCTGAGGGGTGTAACCGCTGGAGCGGGCGTGCCAGGTGCCGTACGTGGTCCCGTAGTCCTTGAAGGAGGAGGCCCAGCCGGTCAGGATGCCCCCGCTGGTCTCGGCCACGTCCGCGTAGCGCACCCCGGCGGTCTTCCAGACGTACTTGGAGAAGTCGGCGCACCAGTCGCTGTTGCGGAACTGCACGCCGTCCCCCGCACCGCAGCCGGAGGCCGACTTCCACGTGCGGAAGACCCCTGTGTAGTAGTTGCACCCGCTGCCCATGGGGTTCTCCTTGTTACGGGCCGCCTTGCCGGCTTCCGCCTGCGCGACCGAGACGATCGTGTCCCGGCTCGCCGCGGAGGCCGGGGCGGCGACGGCCGCCTGCAGCCCGACCACCGAGATCGTCGCCGACAGCAGGCAGGTGGTGGCGCGCTTGGCCATCGAGTTCTTCATGACGTCCCTCTCGCTTGCGTTGCTTGACGAGAACTGAGACTGGTCGGGGTCTCTCCAAATGGACTGCAATAGCGCTGTACCGGTCCGTACTGGCATGATCGGTGCGGGCACGAAACCTGGGAGATTCACATGGAGTTACGGCTCCTGGGACCGGTGGAAGTGTGGACCGGGGGACGGCAGGTGCTCCTCGGGGGCGCCAAGCCGCAGTCGCTGCTGGCCGCGCTCCTGCTGGAGGCGGGCCGCCTCGTCACGGTCGACAGGCTGATCGAGGCGATCTGGGAGGACGATCCGCCGACGACCGCCCGCGGCGTGCTGCAGACCTACGTCGCCTCGCTGCGAAGAGCCTTCACCGGCGCGGGGCTGCCCGACGTCATCGTCTCCCACCGGCTCGGCTACCTGGCCGAGATCCCCCCGGACGTCCTGGACCGGGACCTCTTCCAGCGGCTCGTCACCCAGGGCAGGCAGTCCTCCCAGCAGGGGCGGCACGAAGAGGCGGCCGAAACCTTCCGTACGGCTCTGCGGCTCTGGCGCGGCGAGGCCCTGGGCGGGATCGGCGGCGCCTACCTGCGCGCGGAAGCCGTGCGGCTGGAAGAGCTGAGACTGGCGGTCACCGAGGAGCGGATCGCCGCGGACCTCGCGGCCGGGCAGGACGAGCGGCTCATCGACGAGCTGGCCGAGCTGGTCGCGCTGCACCCGACGCGAGAGCGGCTGCGCCGCGACCTCATGGTGGCCCTGTACCGGGTGGGCAGGCAGGCCGACGCGCTGACCGTCTTCCAGAAGGGCCGCCGGGTGCTGATCGAGGAGATGGGCGTCGAGCCCGGGCCCGAGCTGCGCCAGGCACAGGAGGCCATCCTGCGTTCGGACCCCGCGCTGGCCAGGCCGGTCAAGGCCGCGCCCCGCATGCCTCGCCAACTGCCCTCCCCCGTGCCCGACTTCACCGGGCGCGAGAAGGAGATCCTGGCGCTGCGCGATCATCTCACCGGCCCCGGCGCCACCCCGATCTGCGTCATCTCCGGCCAGGGCGGCGTCGGGAAGTCCGCCCTGGCACTGCGTACGGCGCACGAGATCGCGCACCACTATCCCGACGGGCAGCTCCACGTCGAGCTGCGCGGCACCACAGGCACGCCGGCCGGTGCCGAGGAGGTGCTCGGGCGGCTGCTGCGCGAGCTTGAGCCCACCGGCGCGCCGCTCCCGCTCACGCTGGAGGAGCGCGCCAGCCGCTACCGGACGCTGCTGGCCGACCGGCGCCGGCTGATCGTGCTGGACGACGCCGCCTCGGAGGCTCAGGTACGCCCGCTGCTGCCGGGCAGCGAGGGCTGCGCGGTGATCGTCACCTCCAGGAACCGGCTCGCCGGGCTGTCCGGCGCCATGCTCGTCGACCTCGGCATGCTGCCGCCCGAAGCGGGCATCGACCTGCTCATCCGCATCGCGGGCGAGGAGCGGATCACCGGCGACCCGGAGGCGGCGGCGCGCATCGTCGGCCTCGACATCTTCCTGCCGAACGTCCAAATCTTGGAGGACCCATCATGGCGACCCGCTCGCAGACGGCGGCTGTG
>NZ_JBSGFQ010000084.1:0-60083 GCF_053603495.1 Nonomuraea sp. NPDC004186
GTCCTGACCGCCGGCGGCGCGCAGGCGCTGCTCAAGGGCAACGGCGTCGTGGCGGGCAGGCGGATCGTCGTCTCCGGCACCGGCCCGTTCCTGCTGCCCGTGGCCACCGGGCTGGCCGCGGCGGGGGCGCGGGTGCTCGGGGTGCTGGAGGCGAACGGCGGGCTCGGGCTGGCCAGGCATCCGCTGCTGGCCCTGGGCAAGGCCGGGGAGGCCGCCGGGTACGCCGCGAGCCTGGCCAGGCACCGCGTGCCGTACCGGACGCGCCAGGCGGTGGTCGCGGCGCACGGGGAGCGCGAGGTGGAGGCCGTCACCGTGGCCCGCCTCGACCAGGAGTGGAACGTTCTCTCCACCCGCGTCGTCGCGTGCGACACGGTGGCCGTCGGGTACGGGTTCGTGCCGCAGATCGAACTGGCCACCCAGCTCGGCTGCGCCACCCGGAACGACGTGGACGGCAGCCCCGTGCTCGACGTGGACGCCGCCCAGCGCACCTCCGTCCCCGGGGTCTGGGCCGCCGGGGAGCCCACGGGCGTGGGCGGCTGGCTCCTGTCCGAGACGGAGGGCCGCATCGCCGGCCGCGCCGTGGTGGCCGACGCGCGCTCGTCGGTGGCCGATTCGGGGCTGTTGCTGCGGCGCCGGGAGCGCGGGCGGGCCTTCGGGGAGGCGCTGCAGCGGGCGTACCCCGTCAAACCCGGCTGGCGGGGCTGGCTGCGCGACGACACGCTGGTGTGCCGCTGCGAGGAGGTGCCGCTGGCCCGCGTACGCGAGGCGCAGGACCTCGGCGCCACCGACGCGCGCTCGATCAAGCTGCTGGCCAGGCCCGGCATGGGCTGGTGCCAGGGCCGCATCTGCGGCTACGCCGTCTCCTGCCTGGCCGGGGAGCCGCAGCGGCCGCCCCGCCGCCCCATCGCCCAGCCCGTCACCCTCGGCGCCCTCGCCGAGCTTCCCGACGATTCCGATTTTCCCGACGTTCCCCCCACCCACTGACCCTGACATGGAGGACTTTCCGATGGACAACCGCACCAAAGCCTGGCACGGCATCATGGTGGCCACCGCGCTGCCCCTGCGCGACGACCTCTCCGTCGACTACGACGGCTACGCCGACCACTGCCGCTGGCTGGTCGAGAACGACTGCGACGGCGTGGCGGTCAACGGTTCGCTGGGCGAGTACCAGACGCTCACCGCGGAGGAGCGGGCCAAGGTGGTCGAGACCGCCGTCCAGGCCGTGGGCGGGCGCCGGGTGATGGCCGGAGTGGGCGCGTACGGCGCCGCGGAGTCGCGCCGGTGGGCCGAGCAGGCGGCCGAGGCCGGCTGCGGTTCGCTGCTCCTGCTGCCGCCCAACTCCTACCGCGCCGACGAACGGGCCGTCATCGAGCACTACCGCGAGGTCGCCAAGGTGGGCCTGCCCGTCGTGGCCTACAACAACCCGTACGACACCAAGGTGGACCTGACTCCCGCGCTGCTGGCCAAGCTGCACGAGGAGGGGCTGATCGTGGCGATCAAGGAGTTCAGCGGCGACGTGCGGCGCGCGTACGAGCTGGCCGAGCTGGCCCCCGAGCTGGACCTGCTGATCGGCTCCGACGACGTGCTGCTCGAGCTCGCCGTGGCCGGGGCCGTCGGCTGGATCGCCGGCTACCCCAACGCGCTGCCCGTCTCCAACGCCGCGCTCTACCGCGCCGCCGTCGCCGGCGACCTGGAGACCGCGCTGCCTCTTTACAGGACCCTGCACCCCCTGCTGCGCTGGGACTCCAAGACGGAGTTCGTCCAGGCCATCAAGCTGTCCATGGACCTCGCGGGCCGCCACGGCGGGCCGTGCAGGCAGCCCAGGCAGCCGCTGACGGACGGGCAGGCCGCTATCGTGCGAGCGGCGACCGAGAAGGCACTGGCAGAAGGGCTGCGATGAGGACAAAACGCGTTTTCCACGCCGTCGACTCCCACACCGAGGGCATGCCCACCCGCGTCATCACCGGCGGGATAGGCGTGATCCCGGGCGCGAGCATGGCCGAGCGGCGCGTCTACTTCCGTGACAACCTCGACCACATCCGCACCCTGCTGATGACCGAGCCGCGCGGCCACTCCGCCATGAGCGGCGCCATCCTGCAGCCGCCCACCAGGCCGGACGCGGACTACGGCGTGCTGTTCATCGAGGTGTCGGGGCTGCTGCCGATGTGCGGGCACGGCACCATCGGCGTGGCCACCGTGCTCGTCGAGACGGGCATGGTCGAGGTCGTGGAGCCGGTCACCACCGTGCGCCTGGAGGTGCCCGCCGGGCTCGTCGAGGTGGACGTGGCCGTCGAGGACGGCCAGGCCATGGCGGTGACGCTGCGCAACGTGCCCTCCTACAGCGACCGGCTGGACGCCGTCGTGAAGGTGCCCGGGTTCGGGGAGATCCCGTACGACCTCGCGTACGGCGGCAACTTCTACGCCGTCGTCGACCTCGACTCCTACGGCCTGCCCTTCGACCGCAGGGCCAAGAACGAGATCATCGCCGCCGGCCTGGCCACCATGGAGGCGATCAACGCGGCCGACGAGCCCGTCCACCGCGAGGACGACCGCATCCGCGGCTGTCACCACGTCTACTTCGCCGCCCCCGGCTCGGACGCCCACCACTCGCGGCACGCGATGGCCATCCACCCGGGCTGGTTCGACCGCTCGCCGTGCGGCACCGGCACCAGCGCGCGGATGGCGCAGTTGCACGCCAGAGGGGAGCTGCCGCTCGGCCGGGACTTCGTGAACGAGTCGTTCATCGGGACCCGGTTCATCGGGCGGCTGCTGGAGGAGACCACCGTGGGCGGCGAGCCGGCCGTCGTGCCCTCGATCACCGGCCGCGCCTGGGTCACCGGCACCGCCCAATACTTCCTGGACCCGCGCGACCCGTTCCCCGCCGGGTTCGAGCTGTGAGCGAGCGTGACGATCGCGGTTCCGGCCTGGCCGGGACCACGATCACGACGACCGACTACCACACGAGCGGGGAGCCGTTCCGGATCGTGACCGGCGGCGTGCCCGAGGTCCCCGGGGCGGACGTGCTCTCGCGCCGCTCCACCGCCGCCGCCGACCCCCGCTTCGACGACGTGCGGCGGCTGCTGTGCCAGGAGCCGCGCGGCCACGCCGACATGTACGGCTGCTTCCTCGTCCCGCCGGACGACCCGGGGGCCGCGTTCGGGGCGCTGTTCTGGCACAAGGACGGGTTCTCCACCGCCTGCGGCCACGGCACCATCGCGCTCGGCGCCTACGCCGTGCACGAGGGGCTGGTGGCCGCCGACCCCGACGGGGAGACCGACGTGGTCGTCGACGTGCCATCGGGGCGCGTCACGGCGCGGGTGCGCTGCTCCGGGGGCAAGGTGACCGGGGTGACGTTCGTCAGCGTGCCGTCGTTCGTGGTGGCACGGGACGTGGCCGCCGCCAGGACCAAGGTCGACGTCTCGTACGGCGGCGCGATCTACGCGTCGCTGCCCGCCGCGGCGGTGGGCCTGTCCGTGGAGCCCGCGAACCTGACGGCGCTCATCGGCCACGCCCGCCGCATCAAGGCCGACCTGGCGGACCATCCGGCCGCCCGGCACCCGTCCGACGACCGGCTGTCCGGCGTCTACGGCGTGATCTTCTACGACGAGCTGCCGGACCGGGACGGGGCCGCGCACCAGCGGAACGTGACGGTGTTCGCCGACGGGGAGGTGGACCGCTCGCCCTGCGGGTCGGGCACGGCGGCGCGGATGGCGCTGCTGCACGACTCGGGGCTGCGCGCGCCCCTGATCCATGACAGCGTCGTCGGGAGCACCTTCCTGGCGCGCGTGGCCGAGGTACGCGACGAGGGGGTCGTCCCGGAGATCGAAGGCATGGCCTACCGGACCGGGCGGCACGTCTTCGAGCTCGATTCCGACGATCCGATGGGTGTGGGGTTCACGCTGCGATGACCGGACTGCCATATCTCGACGCCGCCACGGTGGAGCGGCTGGTGCCGATGGGGCGCGCCGTACGGATCCTGGAGGACGCCCTGCGCGCCGGCCTCGACCCCGAGGCCACGCCGCAGCGGCCGATCGTGGACCTGCCGGCCGGGCAGCTCCTGCTCATGCCCGCCGCGGCCGGACGGTACGCGGGGGTGAAGGCCGTCACCATCGCGCCCGGCAACCCCGATCGCGAGCTGCCCCGGATCCAGGGGACGTACCTGCTGTTCGACGGCGACACCCTGACCCCGCTCGCGGCCCTGGACGGGATCGCGCTCACCTCCCTGCGCACTCCCGCCGTCTCGGCGCTCGCCGTCAGCCACCTGGCGGACGGGGACGCCCGGCGGTTGGTGGTGTTCGGGAGCGGCCCGCAGGCGTGGGGGCACGTGCTCGCGCTGCGGGAGGTGCGGCCCATCGAGGACGTGACCGTGGTCGGGCGCGACCAGGACCGCGCGGAGGCGCTCGCCGGCCGCTGCCGCGCGGTCGGCCTGACCGCCCGCGCCCTGCGGCGGTCCGACGCGGCGGAGGCACTGGCCGGGGCCGACGTCGTCGCGTGCTGCACGACAGCGAGAGAACCGCTGTTCCCGGGTAAGCTCGCCCGCGACGGCGGCACCGTCGTCGCGGTCGGGTCGCACGAGCCCGGCGCCCGCGAGCTCGACGGCGACCTCATCGCCCGCGCCACCGTGGTCGTCGAGGCCAGGGCGGCCGCCCTGGAGGAGGCGGGCGATCTGCTCATCCCGATCCGCGAGGGCACGATCACCGCTGGTCATCTCGCGGGCAACCTCGCCGACCTCGTCGCGGGTCGGGTGGTCGCCGGCACGGGGCCGCGCGTGTTCAAGAGCACGGGCATGGCCTGGGAGGACCTCGTGGTCGCGGCCGCCGCGTACGAGGCGTGGAAGTCTCATGAGAAATCTGCGAAGCGGCCTGCCGCTGCGGCATCGCCCGAGGTGCCACAGTAGGGCGGCAGGCTGATGAGCAGATTTCTTGTGAGCAAGAAAGGAGATTGGATGGCTGCCGAGGACCGGCTCGACCTGCCGATGGTGGGGGAGCGGCAGAGCCTGCGCGAGCAGGTCGCGCACGCGCTGCGTGCCGCGCTGATCACCGGCGAGATGCGGCCGGGAGTGGTCTACTCCGCGCCGGTGCTGGCCGCCCAGTTCGGCGTGTCGGCCACGCCGGTGCGCGAGGCCATGCTCGACCTCGCCAAGGAGGGCCTGGTCGAGGCGGTGCGCAACAAGGGCTTCCGGGTGACCGAGCTGTCCGACCGCGACCTCGACGAGCTCACCGAGATCCGCCAGCTGATCGAGGTGCCCACCGTCGCCCGGCTGGCCGGCGGCGCGCGGGAGGCGGAGCTCGAGCGGCTCAGGCCCGTCGCCGAGGAGATCGTCTCGGCCGCCGAACGCGGTGACCTGCTCGCGTACGTGGACGCCGACCTGCGCTTCCACGTCGAGCTGCTGACCCTGGCGGGCAACGCCCACCTGGTCGAGGTGGTGCGCGACCTGCGCAACAGGGCCAGGCTCTACGGCCTG
The DNA here is from genome assembly GCF_053603495.1 of Nonomuraea sp. NPDC004186. NCBI lineage: Bacteria > Bacillati > Actinomycetota > Actinomycetes > Streptosporangiales > Streptosporangiaceae > Nonomuraea > Nonomuraea sp. NPDC004186. The sequence continues at coordinate 5,465 of NZ_JBSGFQ010000084.1, forward strand.
TCCCAGCTGCGGGAGCGCGACGTGCTGGGCGAGTCGGCCAGGGAGCACCTGGCGCTGCTCGACGCCCTCAAGAGCGGCGACCGCCAGGCCGTCGAACACCTCATGAAGGAGCACATCGGCCACGTGCGGGGGATCTGGGCCGAGCACTGAGGAGCCGCCCACGGGTGGACTCGTCCGTTTTTCGCCCACTAAGTTCTGACATTCGGGGATCGCGCGGACCGGGATGGCGGTACTCTCATCTCGGGTCGAAAGAGCGACGCCCCAAGCGTCCGCCGGCGGCCCCGTCGTCCAGGTCCCAAGCGGACCGGCCACCACCGATTCCGGTGGGTGGCGCATGCCTGGTCACGCGGACACCCGCACTCCGCTGACCTTCCATGGGCTCGGCCTACCCCGCCCACCAAAGCCGAGCCCTCCGCCGCGCGCCCGAGACCCCATCCCACGGGCGCGCGGCGGCCCGCCACAGCTCCCGCGTCAGACCTTGCGCCGCCGGGTCGATCCCAGACTGGCGGCCACGATGCAGACGATCGCCCCCCACTGCTGCGCGTGCAGGACCTCGTTCAGCAGCATCACGCCGATCAGCGCCGCCACGGCCGGCTCCAGGCTCATGAGGATGCCGAACACGTGCTTGGGCATCCGCCGCAGCGCCTGGAGTTCGAGCGAGTACGGGATCACCGACGACAGCAGCCCCACGCCGAGCCCGATCAGCAGCAACTCCGGCTGCAACAGCTCCGCCCCGCCCGTCGCGATGCCGACGGGGGCGACCACCAGGGCCGACACGATCATCGCGAACGACAGCCCGCTCGTCCCGGGAAATCGCTGCCCGGCCGCCGCCGACAGCAGGATGTACCCGGCCCAGCCGACGGCCGCCAGCATCGCGAACCCGATGCCGAGCCAGCTCACCGACGCCGACTGCCCCCATGGCGCCAGCAGCACCACACCCGCGCCCGCCAGGCCGATCCACAGCAGGTCGATCCTGCGCCGCGAGGCCGCCACGGCCACCCCCAGCGGCCCCAGGAACTCGATGGCCACCGCGATCCCCATCGGCAGCCGCGACAAAGCCTCGTAGAACGTCAGGTTCATGAGGGCGAGCGTCACCCCGAACCCGATCCCCACCGCCCAGTCGCGCCAGGACAGGCCCTTCAGCCGGGGCCGGACGAGCGCCCCCATGATCAGCGCCCCGGCCGTGATCCGGAGGAACACCACCGCGCTCGGCGGCAGCGCCGCGAACAGCTCCTTCGCGAACCCGGCGCCCAGCTGCACCGAGACGATGGCCAGCAGCACGAGCCCGGACGGCGGGATCGAGTCGGCGGCCGTGCGCAGCAGGTTTCCCGGCCTGGGCAGGCCGGAACCGCGATCGAAGGGATCGTCGAGGGCGAACGCGGTCACAGGACTCCTCACGGGCTTCAGGGGATGACGGTCAGAGCGTACTCGTGGCCTGCGACATGACCCGACATAGGGTGTTCTGGATGGCTCTTGGATCATTGATCGTATGAAGTCCCCCACGAGTCTCGCCCGGCCGCCGCTGGCCCTGTCCGCGGCCTCGTTCGTCAGCAGCTTCGACCGCTTCGCCGTGAGCCCCATGCTCGTGCTGATCGCGGTGGACCTGAAGGTCCCGCTGTCCGCCGCCGTCGCGGCCGCCAGCGGCTACTACCTCGCCTACGGGCTCACCCAGCCGCTGTGGGGGCTGCTGTCCGACCGGTTCGGCCGGGTGCGGGTGATGCGCGGGACGCTGTTCGGCGCGGCGCTGGCGGGGCTGGCCTCGGCGCTGATGCCGGTCCTGGGGGCGCTGGTGGTGGCCAGGATCGTGACGGGCGCCTGCTTCGGCGCGGTGATCCCGACCGGGCTGACGTACGTGGGCGACACCGTGGAGCCGTCGACCCGGCAACGCGCGTTGACCGATCTGATGGGCGCCGCCGCCCTCGGCACGGCCCTGGCCACCGGGCTGAGCGGGGTGCTCGCGGGCCTGGTGGACTGGCGGGTGGCGTTCACCGTGCCCGCCGTCTGCGCCCTGGCCTGCGCGCTCGCGCTGCGCTCGCTGCCGGAGCCGTCCCGCTCACTCCCGCACGGCCGGGGGTTCGGTGTCGGCCGGTACCTGGGCGCGGTGCTCGGGCACGGCTGGGCGCTGCTGGTGTTCGGGCTCGCGTTCGTCGAGGGCGCGATCATGCTCGGCGCCATGCCGTTCCTGGCCACCGCCCTGGAGCACGCGGGGTACGCCGCCGCCGTGGCCGGGCTCGCCATCACCGCGTACGGGCTGGGCCTGTGGTTGTTCACGAAGCTCGTCAGGCGGCTGTCGGGGCGCTGGCCCACTCCCGCGTTGATGACGGTGGGCGGGGCGCAGCTCTGCGCCGGGTTCGCGATCGTCGCCGTGCACGTGGACATGGCCACCGTGGCGGTCACGGCGCTGCTGCTCGGCGGCGGCTGGTCCTTCCTGCACTCCTCGCTGCAGACGTGGGCGACGTCAGTGGTGCCCGAGGCCAGGGGGACGACGATCGCCTTCTTCGCCTGCGCGCTCTTCGTGGGCAGCGCGGTCGCGTCGTGGGCGGCCGGCCCGCTGGCCGAGCACGGCCGCTACGCCCTGCTGTTCGGCCTGGCGGCCGCCGCCGCGATCCCGCTGACGGCCGCGGCCGCGCTCACCAGGCGTCGTTACGGCACCCTGCACGGCGAGCTGCCCCGGACCGGGTGAGCCGAGCTACTCCCAGCGGAACGTACGCGAGACCAGACCCAGCGACAGCACCGCCCACACGGCCAGCACGGCCAGCGGGCCGAGGGGCAGCGCGGCGCCCTGGGAGAGGACCGCGCGCAGGCCGCCGGTCAGGGCGGAGATGGGCAGCAGCTCCAGGACCTGGCGCATGCCCTCGGGGAACTTCGACAGCGGGAAGATCACCCCGCCGGCCCCCAGCAGCAGCAGGTAGACGAGGTTGGCGGCGGCCAGGGTGGCCTCCGCGCGCAGGGTGCCGGCCATGAGCAGCCCCAGCCCGCTGAAGGCCGCCGTGCCCAGCACGATGAGCAGCGCCGCGCTCAGGAACGACCCGTGCGGCCGCCACCCCAGCGCCAGGCCGACGCACACGATCACCACGGCCTGGATGACCTCCACGGCCACCACGGCGGACGTCTTGGCGAGCATGAGCCCGGCCCTGGACAGCGGGGTCGCGCCCAGCCGCTTCAGCACGCCGTAGCGGCGCTCGAAGCCGGTCGCGATGGCCTGGCCGGTGAAGGCCGTGGACATGACGGCCAGCGCCAGCACGCCGGGCGCCAGGAAGTCGATGCGCCTGCCGCCGCCGATGTCGATCAGCGGCGCCAGCGAGAACCCGGTCAGCAGCAGCACCGGGATGATCAGGGTGAGCAGCAGCTGCTCGCCGTTGCGCAGCATCGCCCGGATCTCCGCGCCCGCCTGGGCGAGGACCATGCGCGGGAACGGCGCCGCCCCGGGCGCGGGCGTGAAGTCCAGCGCGATCTGCCCGGCGGGCGCGCGCTCCGATCCGGTCATCGCAGCTCCCTGCCCGTCAGCTCCAGGAAGACGTCCTCCAGCGTGCGGCGCTCGATGCGCAGATCGTCGGCCGTGACGCCCTCGGCCGCGCACCAGGCGGTCACCGTGGCCAGCAGCTCGGGACCCACCTGACCCTCGATGATGTAGTGCCCGGCGGGCGACTCCTTGGCCGCGCTGCCCGTGGGGAGCGCGTTGAGCAGCTCCTCCAGCGCCAGCCCCGGCCGGGCCCGGAAGCGCAGCTGCCGCTCGGCGCCCGTCAGCGAGGCCGGGCTGCCCTCGGCCACCACCCGGCCCTTGTCGATGATCACCACCTGGTCCGCCAGCCGCTCGGCCTCGTCCATGTGGTGCGTGGTCAGCACCACCGACACGCCCGCCCCGCGCAGCTCGCCCACCAGCTCCCAGCAGGCGTGCCGGGCCTGCGGGTCGAGCCCGGCCGTCGGCTCGTCGAGGAAGACCAGCTCGGGCCGCCCGACGACGGCCGCGGCCAGCGACAGCCGCTGCTGCTGCCCGCCCGACAACCGCCGGTAGGGGGTGCGTACGTGATCGGCCAGCCCCAGCCGCGTCAGCAGGGCCCCCGCGTCGAGGGGACGGGCGTAGAAGCGCGAGACCAGGCGCAGCCATTCGGCGCAGCGCATGGCGGGCGGCACGCCGCCCGACTGCAGCATGACCCCCACCCGCGGCCGCAGCTCGGGCAGCGTGGGCGTCAGGCCGAGCACGCGGACGGTGCCCGCGTCGGCCCTGCGGAACCCCTCGCAGATCTCCACCGTGGACGTCTTGCCCGCGCCGTTGGGCCCGAGCACGGCGGTCACCGCGCCCCGCTCGGCGCGCAGCGTGAGGCCGTCCACGGCCGTGATGCCGCCGTAGCGTTTGACCAGGCCGATGATCTCGACGGCTGGGGACTCCATGGCCACGAGTTTAGGGACTGGGGCAGGCAGTTCGAGCCGCAGGTGGGGTTGGCCGGATTTGGACATGTCTTGACCCGGCCATTTCCCAGAAAGGCGCCAACAGAGGTGAAAGTCTGACGACGAGCTCCATGTAGCAGGAGGGCGCAATGGCGCAACGCAGTGGGTACGACCCGGGAGTCCCGTGCTGGGTGGACCTGTCCAGCACCGACGTCGAAGCTTCCGCCCGGTTTTACGGTGAGGTCTTCGGCTGGCAGTCCGACATGATCGACGACCCCGAGGCCGGTGGCTACGGGATGTTCCTTTACCAGGGCAGGCAGGTCGCGGGGCTGGGGCCGGTCATGGGCGCGGGGTCGCCCTCGTTCTGGAACATGTTCGTCGCCACCGACGACGCCGCCGCGCTCGCCGAGCGCGTCAGGAACGCCGGCGGCGCCGTCACCATGGAGCCGATGGCGGTCTTCGACGAAGGCGTCATGACGGTCTTCCAGGCCCCTGACGGCTCGTACGCGGCCGCCTGGCAGGCGGGCAACCACCACGGCGCGCAATTGGTCAACGAGCCCGTCTCGTTCTGCTGGAACGAGCTGGTCACGCGCGACCCGTCGGCCGCCGAGAGCTTCTACCCGGCCGTCTTCGGCTGGATGCCGCGGCTGCAGGAGATGGACGGGATCAAGTACACCGAGTGGCAGATGGGGGAGCGGGCCGTCGCGGGCATGGTCGAGATGTTCTCCGACTACCCGGCGGCGACGCCGTCGTTCTGGATGACGTACTTCGCGGTCGCCGACGTCGAAGCCACGACGGCCGCGGCCGAGGGAGCCGGCGCGAGCGTGCTGGTGCGGGGGATGGAGGCGCCGCCCGGCCGGTTCTCGATGCTCACCGATCCCCAGGGCGCGACGTTCTCCGTCATCCAGCTTCACGAAATCGCGTGAAATATCTGATGACCGGGAATTCGGAGGACCGGATCCTGGTTTGATCTCTCGGCCCTCGTGGGCCAAAGGCCTGCGAGGGAGAGGGGATCACGCATGTCCGTGGCGGCTGAAGCCACGTCCACGTCCACCATCGGGATCGAGCGGAGGGGGAGCAGCCGCGGGCTGCTGTTGGTGATCCTGGGCGCCTTGTCGGCGATCGGGCCCCTGTCCATCGACATGTACCTCCCGGCGCTGCCCGCCATCACCTCCGAGATGCTCAGCGCGCCGGCGCAGGTCCAGCTCACCCTCACCGCCTGCCTCATCGGCGTGTCCATCGGCCAGGTGATCGCCGGTCCGGTCAGCGACGTGCGCGGCCGCAGGACACCGCTGATCGTGGGCGTGGCCGGCTTCATGGTCGCCTCGCTGCTGTGCGCGTTCGCGCCGTCGGTGCCCATGCTCATCGCCTTCCGCCTGCTGCAGGGCGTGCTGGGCGGCGCGGCCCTGGTGATCGTGCGGGCGGTCGTCCGCGACCTGTACGACGGCGCCGCCATCGCCCGCATCTTCGCCACGCTCATGCTGGTCAGCGGCCTGGCGCCGATCCTGGCGCCCATCGCCGGCGCGCAGCTGCTGGAGTTCACCTCGTGGCGCGGCGTTTTCGTGGCGCTCAGCGTCGCCGGGATCGTGCTGCTGCTGGCCGTCCTGGGGGGCGTGCGCGAGACGCTGCCCGCGGCCGAGCGCGAGAGCGGCGGCCTCAAGCACACGGTCGGCACGTTCGGCAGGCTCCTGCGCGACCGGACGTTCATGGGCACCGCGCTGACCGCGAGCCTGGCGTTCGCGGCCATGTTCGGCTACATCTCCGGCTCGCCGTTCGTGCTCCAGGAGGTGTACGGCGCCACGCCGCAGCAGTACTCGCTCATCTTCGGGCTCAACGCCTTCGGCCTGACCGCCATGGCCCAGCTCGGCGGCCGGCTGTCGGGCCGGGTGCCGCCGGTGACCCTCGTGATCACCGGGCTCGCCGTCGCGCTGACCGGCGCCTCGCTGCTGCTGACCGCCGCGCTCACCGGGCTCGGCCTGTGGGGCATCGTGGGGGGGCTGTTCGTCATCATGCTCGGCCAGGGCCTGGTCATGCCGGCCACCGGCGCGCTGGCCCTGGCCAGCCAGCCCGCGCAGATCGCCGGCAGCGCCTCGGCCCTGCTCGGCGTGCTGCAGTTCGCGCTCGGCGCGGCCGCGGCCCCGCTGGTCGGTCTCGCGGGCGCCACCAGCGCCGTGCCGATGGCCTGCGTGATGCTGGGCCTCATCCTTTGCGCAAGCCTGACCTTCGCCTTCCTGCGGAAGAGTTAGGTAAGGCTACCCTGCGTGAGAAATTCCATTCCCGGGCTGCTCAGATCCGTTTGTGAACCGGGAAGGAATTACGGCACACTGATGTTGTGAAAAACATGCCAGGGATCGAGCCAGGAAGCGAGCGGAGCACGCGTGCCCGCGTCGCCCGGCTGATCCTTGAGCATGGTCCCGTCGCGGCCGCCGCGCTGGGCGAGCGGCTGGGGCTCACCCCCGCCGCCGTCCGCCGCCACCTGGACGCGCTGCTGGCTGACGGAATGATAGAGCCTCGCACGGTCGGGCCGCGCGGGCAGCGCGGGCGCGGACGCCCCGCCAAGCTGTTCGCGATCACCGACGCGGGGCGCAGTGCTTTCGAGCACGCCTATGACGACCTCGCCGGGAGCGCGCTGCGCTTCCTGGCCGAGCGCATGGGAGAGGAAGCGGTGGCCGACTTCGCCCGCCTGCAGGTCTCGAGCCTGCTCAAGCGGCTGGAGCCGGTCATGCGGACGGTGCCGGCGGACCAGCGCGTACAAGTGCTGGCGCAGGCGCTGTCGGCGGAGGGGTATGCCGCCTCGGCCAGCAAGGCCAAGTCGGGCGGCGACCAGCTCTGCCAGCACCACTGCCCGGTGGCCCACGCGGCTGCGGAGTTCCCGCAGCTCTGTGAGGCCGAGACAGAGGCGTTCGCGCAGCTGCTCGGCACCCCGGTGCAGCGCCTGGCCACGATCGCCCACGGCGACGGGGTCTGCACGACACATGTGAGCCCACAGTCGCTGGGTGAATCCGCACATAGAGACAAGAGCAAGGAGACCGGAAGGTGACTGTCACCGACCGCCCGGAGCTGGAAGGCCTCGGGAATTACAAGTTCGGCTGGGCCGACCCGGATGCCGCCGGGGCGGCGGCCAAGCGCGGCCTGTCCGAGGAGGTCGTCCGCAACATCTCCGCTCTGAAGAACGAGCCGGAGTGGATGCTCGACCTTCGCCTGAAGGGCCTCCGCCTGTTCGACCGCAAGCCGCTGCCCACCTGGGGCTCTGACCTCACCGGCATCGACTTCGACAACATCAAGTACTTCGTGCGCTCCACCGAGAAGCAGGCCGCTTCCTGGGACGAGCTGCCCGCCGACATCAAGAACACCTACGACAAGCTCGGCATCCCCGAGGCGGAGAAGCAGCGCCTCATCGCGGGTGTCGCCGCCCAGTACGAGTCCGAGGTCGTCTACCACAAGATCCGTGAGGACCTCGAGGAGAAGGGCGTCATCTTCCTCGACACCGACACGGGCCTGAAGGAGCACCCGGAGATCTTCCAGGAATACTTCGGCTCGGTCATCCCGGTGGGCGACAACAAGTTCGCGGCCCTCAACAGCGCCGTGTGGTCCGGTGGCTCGTTCATCTACGTGCCGCCGAACATCGAGGTCGAGATCCCGCTGCAGGCCTACTTCCGGATCAACACCGAGAACATGGGCCAGTTCGAGCGGACCCTGATCATCGTGGACGAGAACAGCTACGTCCATTACGTCGAGGGCTGCACCGCGCCGATCTACTCCTCCGACTCGCTGCACAGCGCGGTCGTCGAGATCATCGTGAAGAAGAACGCCCGCTGCCGTTACACGACCATCCAGAACTGGTCGAACAACGTCTACAACCTGGTCACCAAGCGCGCCGTGGCCTACGAGGGCGCGACCATGGAGTGGATCGACGGCAACATCGGCTCCAAGGTCACGATGAAGTACCCGGCCGTCTACCTGATGGGCGAGCACGCCAAGGGCGAGACGCTGAGCGTCGCGTTCGCGGGTGAGGGCCAGCACCAGGACGCCGGCTCCAAGATGGTGCACCTGGCGCCCAACACCAGTTCCAGCGTCATCTCCAAGTCGGTGGCGCGCGGCGGCGGCCGCACCTCCTACCGCGGTCTCGTGCAGATCGAGGAGGGCGCCCACGGCAGCGCCAGCACCGTCAAGTGCGACGCCCTGCTGGTCGACCAGATCAGCCGCTCCGACACCTACCCCTACGTCGACGTCCGCGAGGACGACGTCAAGATGGGCCACGAGGCCACGGTCTCCAAGGTCAGCGAGGACCAGCTGTTCTACCTCATGAGCCGCGGGCTCGACGAGGACGAGGCGATGGCGATGATCGTGCGCGGCTTCGTGGAGCCGATCGCGCGTGAGCTGCCCATGGAATACGCGCTCGAGCTCAACCGGCTGATCGAGCTGCAGATGGAAGGAGCCGTCGGCTGATGGGCCTGAACGAGAAGCCCTTGTCGACCTTGCACGAGAAGGCGTCCTACGAGCTGGGCGACTTCGAGGTCCCGACCGGGCGTGAGGAGGCGTGGCGCTTCACGCCGCTCTCCCGCCTCAAGGGCCTGCACAGCGGCAAGGCCGAGGCCGTCGGTCACGTCCGGGTGGACGTCGACGCGGCGCCCGAGGTCACCGTCGAGACGGTCGGCCGCGACGACGCCCGGGTCGGCAAGGCCTTCGTGCCCACCGACCGGGTCAGCGCCCAGGCGTGGAACAGCTTCGAGAAGGCCACCGTCATCACGGTGCCGCGCGAGGCCGTCACCTCCAAGCCGACCGTGCTCACGCTCACCGGCTCCGGTGACGGCGCCGCGTACGGCCACATCGTGGTCAAGGTGGAGCCGCTGGCCGAGGCCGTGGTCGTGCTCGACCACAAGGGCAGCGCGGTCTACGCCGACAACATCGAGTTCGTCGTCGGCGACGGGGCCTCGCTCAGGGTCGTCAGCCTGCAGGACTGGGACGACGACGCGGTCCACGTCTCCCACCACCACGCGCAGCTGGCCAAGGACGCGACGTTCCGCAGCTTCGCGGTGACGCTCGGCGGCGACCTCGTACGCCTGTCGCCCAACGTGGGCTACACCGCTCCCGGCGGCGACGCCGACATGTCGGGCGTCTACTTCGTGGACGCCGGGCAGCACCTGGAGCACCGCCTGCTGGTCGACCACTCGCAGCCCAACTGCAAGAGCAACGTCGACTACCGCGGCGCCCTGCAGGGCGAGGACGCGCACGCCGTCTGGATCGGCGACGTGATCATCAGGGTCGAGGCCGAGGGCACCGACACCTACGAGCTCAACCGCAACCTCATCCTGACCGACGGCGCCCGCGCCGACTCGGTGCCCAACCTGGAGATCCTCACCGGCGAGGTCGCCGGGGCGGGGCACGCCTCCGCCTCCGGCCGGCTCGACGACGAGCACATCTTCTACCTCCAGGCCCGCGGCATCCCCTACGACGAGGCCCGCCGCCTGGTCATCAGGGGCTTCCTCGGCCAGCTCGTCGAGAAGATCGAGGTCGAGGAGATCCGCGAGCGCGTGCTGAGCGCGCTGGAGGCGGAGCTCGCGAGATGAGTTCGTTCGAGAAGGTCTGCAAGCTCGACGACATCCCCGACGGGGGAGTCATCGGGGTGGAGGTCGACGAGACGCCGGTGGCGCTCGTGCGCAAGGGCGGCGAGGTGTTCGCCCTGCGCGACGTCTGCTCCCACGCCGAGGTGAAGCTCAGCGAGGGCGAGGTCTACGACGGCACCCTGGAGTGCTGGCTGCACGGCTCGTGCTTCGACGTGCGCTCCGGCAAGCCCACCGGCCCGCCCGCGACCCAGCCCGTGAACGTCTACACAGTCAAGATCGACGGCGATGACGTGCTCGTCTCGCTCTCGAAGGAGTCATAACAACAATGTCCACCCTTGAGATCCGCGACCTCCACGTCGCCGTCGAGGACAAAGAAATCCTGCGCGGCGTCAACCTGACCGTCAACTCCGGCGAGACCCACGCCATCATGGGCCCCAACGGCTCGGGCAAGTCGACGCTCGCCTACGCGATCGCCGGTCACCCGAAATACACGATCACCGGCGGCCAGGTGCTGCTCGACGGTGTGGACCTGCTGGAGCTGTCGGTCGACGAGCGGGCCCGCGCGGGCCTGTTCCTGGCCATGCAGTACCCGGTCGAGGTCCCCGGCGTGTCGGTCTCGAACTTCCTGCGCTCGGCCGTCACCGCGGTCCGCGGCGAGGCGCCGAAGCTGCGCGAGTTCGCCAAGGACCTCAAGAACGGCATGGACGCGCTGTCCATCGACGCCGCCTTCGCCCAGCGCAACCTCAACGAGGGCTTCTCCGGCGGTGAGAAGAAGCGCCACGAGATCCTCCAGCTCGAGCTGCTCAAGCCGAAGATCGCGGTGCTCGACGAGACCGACTCCGGCCTCGACGTCGACGCGCTGCGCGTGGTGTCGGAGGGCATCAACCGCTTCCGCGCCTCCGGCGAGACCGGCGTGCTGCTGATCACGCACTACACCCGCATCCTGCGCTACGTGAAGCCGGACTTCGTCCACGTCTTCGCGGGCGGCCGGATCGTTGAGGAGGGCGGCCCCGAGCTGGCCGAGAAGCTCGAGGCCGAGGGCTACGAGCAGTACACGAAGGCATCTGCATGACACAGCTCAGCTTTGACGTGGAGAAGATCAGGAAGGATTTCCCGGTCTTCTCCCGCGAGCTGCCCGACGGGCGCCCGCTCGTCTATCTCGACTCGGGCAACTCCTCACAGAAGCCCAACCAGGTCATCGAGACCATGCGTGACCACTTCGCGCTGCACTACAGCAACGTCGGACGGGCCATGCACGTGCTCGGCGCCGAATCGACCGACGCCTACGAGGGCGCCCGCGACAGAGTCGCCGCGTTCGTCGGGGCGCCGTCGCGCGACGAGGTGATCTTCACCAAGAACGCCTCCGAGGCGCTCAACCTCGTCGCGTACGCCTTCGGCAACCCCATCAACACCGATCCGCGCTTCACGCTCGGGGCCGGCGACGAGATCGTCATCTCCGAGATGGAGCACCACTCCAACATCGTGCCGTGGCAGCTGCTCGCGCAGCGCACCGGCGCGACGCTGAAGTGGTTCGGCGTCACCGACGAGGGACGGCTCGACTACGACCCGTCCGTGATCACCGAACGGACGAAGATCGTCTCGATCGCCCACCAGTCCAACGTGCTCGGCACCGTCAACCCGGTCGCCGAGGTGGCCAGGCGGGCGCACGAGGTCGGCGCGCTGATCATGCTGGACGCGTCGCAGTCCGTGCCGCACCACCCGGTCAATGTCACCGAGCTGGGCGCCGACTTCGTGGCCTTCACCGGCCACAAGATGGTCGGCCCGTCGGGCATCGGCGTCCTGTGGGGCAAGGCCGAGCTGCTCGACGCCATGCCCCCGTTCCTGGGCGGCGGCGAGATGATCGAGGCGGTCTGGATGGACCACTCGACGTACGCGCCGGTGCCGCACAAGTTCGAGGCCGGCACGCCGCCGATCGTCGAGGCCATCGGGCTGGGCGCGGCCGTCGACTACCTCACCGAGGTCGGCATGGAGGCCATCGAGGCGCACGAGCGCACGCTGACGGCCTACGCGCTCGACGCCCTGCGCGAGGTGCCCACCCTGCGCCTCATCGGGCCCGACTCGCTGGAGCAGCGGGGCGGCACGGTGTCGTTCACGCTGGCGGGCATCCACCCGCACGACGTCGGCCAGATCCTCGACGACCAGTTCGGCGTCGCCGTACGCGTCGGTCACCACTGCGCGCGTCCCCTGCACCTACGCTTTGGAATACCGGCGACCACGCGGGCGTCGTTCTACCTGTACAACACCACGGGCGAGATCGACGCTCTGGTCCGCGGCCTCCATCACGTTCAGAAGGTGTTCGCATAGCCATGATCGGCGAGTCGATGTACCAGGAGCTGATCCTGGAGCACTACAAACACCCGCAGGGGCGGGGGCTGCGTGAGCCGTACGACGCCGAGGTTCACCACGTGAACCCCACGTGCGGCGACGAGATCACGCTCAGGGTGAAGGTGGGCGACGGCGGCAAGGTCCTGGACGTCTCCTACGACGGACAGGGCTGTTCGATCAGCCAGGCCGCCGCCTCGGTGCTGCACGAGCTCACCACCGGCTCGACGGTCGAGGAGACGCTCTCCGTGGTCGACGAGTTCACCAGGCTGATGCAGGGCAGGGGACAGGTCGAGGCGGACGAAGAGGTGCTCGGCGACGCGGTCGCGTTCGCGGGCGTGGCCAAGTTCCCGGCGCGTGTCAAATGCGCGCTGCTTTCGTGGATGGCCTACAAGGATGCGGTAGTGAGGAGTGCCCGATGAGTAAGCCGGTGGAGACTCCGACCGACTTCGACGGCGAGACCACCGTCGAAGAGGTCATGGAGGCGCTCAAGGACGTCGTGGACCCCGAGCTCGGCATCAACGTGGTCGACCTGGGCCTCATCTACGGGCTCAACCTCGACCCCGCCGACGGCGCGCGTCCCGTGGCCACCATCGACATGACGCTGACCAGCGCGGCCTGCCCGCTGACCGACGTCATCGAGGACCAGGCCCACTCGGCGCTCGACGGCATGGTGTCCGACGTCAAGATCAACTGGGTCTGGCTGCCGCCGTGGGGCCCGGACAAGATCACCGACGAAGGGCGCGATCAGCTCCGTATGCTAGGATTCAATGTCTGATCTTTTCTGTTGAAACGGCTGATGTTGACTCGTCAGCCGTTTCAGCGTGCCATAGAGGGTTGCGGAAGGTCCGGGCCCGTCCGGGGAATTTCAGATAGCATCCCGGCGTTGGTACCAAACGCACCTGACGTCTCATCGCGCGTCTGCATCGCCTGCGGCCGGTGCCCGGTGTGTTCCCCCCTTAAATGATTTGACCCGCCCGTACGGCGGGTGACCAGAACCCCTGTGCGGCGTGCGCCGCACGTCCCGGCTCGTCCTTTCGCAGAAGTGACGTGCCACTTCGACTGAAAGGCACGACTTTCGTGACCATGCTTGACGCTGTCATGCCCGCGTTCGACGAGACCGCCGGTGCGGCGGGCTCCGACTCGCCGGCCCCTTCCGGCCAGACGGCCTCGGCCTCTGGCAGAGACGCCGACCCGAGGCCGTCGGAGTTCGAGCTGCTCGGCCTGCCCAAGCCGCTCATCACCGGGCTGGCCAAGCAGGGCATCGACAGCCCGTTCCCCATCCAGAGCGCGACCATTCCCGACGTGCTCGCCGGCAACGACGTGCTCGGCCGCGGCCAGACCGGCTCCGGCAAGACGCTCGCGTTCGGTCTGCCCACCATGGCCCGCCTCGCGGGCGTGCGGCCGGCCCCCGGCCACCCCCGCGCGATGATCCTCGTGCCCACCCGTGAGCTCGCGCTCCAGGTGCACGACGCGCTGGAGCCGCTCGGCCGCGGCCTGGGCCTGCGCATGAAGGTCGTCGTGGGCGGCATGTCCATGGGCAAGCAGATCGAGGCGCTGCGGCGCGGCGTCGACATCGTCATCGCCACGCCCGGCCGGCTCGGCGACCTCATCCGGCAGGGTGAGTGCTCGCTCGCCGACGTCGAGGTCAGCGTCCTGGACGAGGCCGACCACATGTGCGACCTCGGCTTCTTCCCCGTCGTCACCGACCTGCTCGCGCAGACCCCGGCCGACGGGCAGCGGCTGCTGTTCTCCGCCACGCTCGACGGCGACGTCGACAAGCTGGTGCAGCGCTTCCTCAAGAACCCGATCACCCACTCCGTGGCCCCCGCGACCTCGCCGGTCGACACCATGGAGCACCACGTGATGCAGGTCACGCGCGACGAGAAGTTCGACGTCATCGCCGAGATCGCCAACCGTGAGGGCCGTACGATCATCTTCGTCCGCACCCAGCACGGCGTCGACCGGCTCTGCAAGCAGCTGGCCAGGGTCGGCGTCAAGTCGGGCGGCCTGCACGGCGGCAAGCGCCAGAACCAGCGCACCCGCATCCTCGCCGAGTTCCGCGAGGGCGCCATCAACGTGCTCGTCTGCACCGACGTCGCGGCGCGCGGCATCCACGTCGACAACATCAGCCTGGTGCTGCACGTGGACCCGCCCCAGGACCACAAGAGCTACCTGCACCGGGGCGGCCGCACCGCCCGCGCCGGTGAGAAGGGCACCGTGGTCACGCTGGTGCTGCCCAGCGAGCGCCGCTCCACCGACGCGCTCACCCGGCGGGCCGGCATCCACCCGTTCCGCCTGAAGGCCACGCCCGGTCACCCGCGGGTGGCCGAGGTGACCGGCGCCCGCATGCCGAGCGGCGAGGCCATCCCGGTCTGGGAGCCGGACGTGCGCAAGCCCCTGCGCCCCCGCCGTGAGGGCGGCGGCGGTCAGGGCGAGCGCCGCAACGGCCGCCGCCCCCGCCGCGACTTCGACGGCGACCGCCGCCCCCGGCGTCACGAGGACGGCGAGCGTTCGTTCGGGTCGGGCGAGGACCGTCGTCCGCGCCGTCACCAGGACGGCGAGCGGCCCTTCAACTCCGGCGAGGACCGTCGTTCCCGGCCGCACGCCGAGGGTGAGCGGCCGTTCGGGCGCTCGCAGGAGCCGCGCACCTTCGGGGACGACCGGCGCCGTGACAGCGGGCCGCGCGGCGGCTACCGCTCGGACGACCGGCCGTTCCGCCAGGACGACCGCGGCCAGCGCGGTGGCGGCGGCTACCGTTCGGACGACCGCGGCGGACGCTACGCCTCCGACCGCAGCCGCCCGTTCTCGGCCGACCGCGATCGTGGCCCCCGCTCCGACGAGCGCGGCCCGCGCGACGGCTACCGCTCCGGTGGTGGCCGTTCGGACGAGCGCGGCCCGCGCGACGGCTACCGCTCGGGCGGCGGCCGTTCGGACGAGCGCGGCAACGGCGGCGGCTACAGCCGCAACTCGGGCCGTCGCTTCGAGCGCTGACCCGCAGCTTCATCTCCCACCCGCCCGCCGGACCCCGCAAGGGGTGCGGCGGGCGGTGTCATTTGCCGTAGAGTCGCGCTTGGCGACATATATGAACCGGTAAATCCAAGGGGCGGCCGATGAAGCGACCCACGATCGACGACATCGCGCGCAGGGCCGGCGTCTCGAAAGGGGCCGTGTCGTTCGCGCTGAACGGCCGTCCCGGCGTCTCCAGCGAGACGCGCCGCCGCATCCAGGCCATCGCCGCCGAGCTGGGCTGGCAGCCCAACAGCCTGGCGCGGGCCCTGTTCGACGGCCGGCCGGACGTGCTGGGCCTGGTCGTGGACCGCCCGGCGCGCACGCTGGGGCTGGAGCCGTTCTTCATGCAGCTGATCTCCGGCATCGAGGCCACGCTGTCGGCCGCGTCCGTGGGGCTGCTGCTGCAGATGACCGAGGACCACGAGGCCGAGATCGCGATCTACCGCAAATGGTGGGCGCAGCATCGGGTCGCCGGGGTGTTCGTCGTGGACCTGCGGGTCGAGGACGCCAGGGTCGCCGTGCTGGAGGAGCTGCGGCTGCCCGCCGTGGTCATCGGCGGCCCCGGCGGGACCGGGCGGCTGCCCGCCGTGTGGATCGACGACGGCGGCGCGCTCGCCGCCGTGATAGAGCACCTGGCCGGGCTGGGGCACCGCAGGATCGCCAGGGTCGCCGGCCCCGAGGAGCTCATGCACACCGGCGTCAGGACCGCCGCCATGCGGGCCGCCGCCGCCCGGCTGGGCGTCGAGAGCGTCACCGTGTACGCCGACTACGGCGGCGAGAGCGGCGAGCGCGCCACGCTCGACCTCCTGCGCGGGCCGGACCGGCCCACCGCCATCGTGTACGACAACGACGTGATGGCGGTCGCGGGCACCGCCGCCGCCCGCGAGGCCGGGATCTCGGTGCCCGGCGAGCTGTCCGTCGTGGCCTGGGACGACTCCGCCCTGTGCCTGCTGGCCCGGCCGCACCTGACGGCGGTCAGCAGGGACATCGCCGCCTGCGGCGCCCACGCCGCCCGCGCCCTGCTCGATCTGGTGCGGGGCCGCGAGGTGACCGAC
The DNA here is from genome assembly GCF_053603495.1 of Nonomuraea sp. NPDC004186. Lineage (NCBI taxonomy): Bacteria > Bacillati > Actinomycetota > Actinomycetes > Streptosporangiales > Streptosporangiaceae > Nonomuraea > Nonomuraea sp. NPDC004186. The sequence goes on from NZ_JBSGFQ010000084.1 coordinate 21,831, forward strand.
GCGCGACAGGCCAACCCGCGCATGGTCAGCAGGGGCAGCACCGCGCCCGTACGTGAACCCGTTCAGTTAATGGTCGGAAACATTGAAACTAAACGGGTTTAGTGATGCGATTGCCATTCCCGCTGCTCGAGCCCGGAGGGTTGATGAGCCCGTTCCGCCCCCTTCATGAAGCCTGGACCGTCCGCTCCGCGAGCGGCGACGTGCGGGCCCCGGCCACCGTCCCAGGTTGCGTGCACACCGACCTGCTCGCCGCGGGGCTGATCCCCGACCCCTACCTCGACGACAACGAGACCCACCTGGCCTGGATCGGGCGCACCGAGTGGCGTTACGAGACGGAGTTCTCGTGGGACGGCACCGGGCACGAGCACGTCGACCTCGTGTGCCAGGGGCTCGACACCGTGGCGGCCGTCGAGCTCAACGGCGTGCGGGTGGGCGAGTCCGCGAACATGCACCGCTCGTACCGGTTCGACGTCCGCCACGCGCTGCGGACCGGGAGCAACCGGCTGACGGTCACGTTCGGATCGGCGCTCGAATACGCCGAGCGGCTGCGGGAGGAGCTCGGCCACCGGCCGGGCGCCTACACCCAGCCCTACAACTTCATCAGGAAGATGGCCTGCAACTTCGGCTGGGACTGGGGCCCGACGCTGATCACGGCGGGCATCTGGCGGCCGATCGGGCTGCACGAGTGGAGCGGGGCCAGGATCGCCGAGGTCCGGCCGCTGGTGACCGTCGAGGACGGGACGGCCAGGGTGGACGTGCACGTCCGGGTGGAGAAGACGGGCGCCGCCGAGGTGAGCGCGGCGATCAAGGGGGTGACGGCCCGCGCCGTGATCCCCGAGGACGGCGACGAGGCCGTGCTCACGCTGGAGGTGCCCGACCCGGAGCTGTGGTGGCCGCGAGGGTACGGCGAGCAGCCGCTCTACGAGCTCGAGGTGACGGCCGGCGAGGACGTGTGGCGTCGCCGGATCGGGCTGCGCGAGGTGCGGCTGCGTACCGAGGACGGCGCGTTCACCCTGGCCGTCAACGGGGTCGAGGTGTTCGTCAGAGGGGTCAACTGGATCCCCGACGACTGCTTCCCCACCAGGGTGGGCCGCGACCGCTACGCCGCCCGGCTCGCCCAGGCCTGCGAGACGAACGTCAACCTCGTCCGCGTGTGGGGCGGCGGCCTGTACGAGAGCGAGGACTTCTACGACCTGTGCGACCGGCTCGGGCTGATGGTCTGGCAGGACTTCCCGTTCGCCTGCGCCGCCTACCCCGAGGAGGACCCGATCGGGGCCGAGGTGGAGGCGGAGGCGCGCGAGCAGGTCGCCAGGCTGAGCGCGCACCCGAGCCTGGTCCTGTGGTGCGGCAACAACGAGAACATCGAGGGCTACGCCGACTGGGGCTGGCAGGAGCCGCTCCAGGGACGTAGCTGGGGAGGCGGCTTCTACCTGGAGACGCTGCCGCGCGTCGTGGCCGAGCTGGACCCGACCCGCCCGTACTGGCCGGGCAGCCCCTACTCGGGCTCCATGGACCTGCCGCCCAACGACCCGGCCCGCGGCACCATGCACATCTGGGACGTGTGGAACGAACGCGACTACACCGTCTACCGCGACTACCGGCCGCGCATGGCCGCCGAGTTCGGCTTCCAGGGGCCCGCCGCGTACGCCACGATCCGGCGGGCGATCAGCGACGAGCCGCTGCTGCCCGACTCCCGGGGCCTGCTGCACCACCAGAAGGCCGTCGACGGCAACCTCAAGCTGGCCGCCGGGCTCAAGCCGCACTTCCCGGTCCCCGGGACCTTCGACGACTGGCACTACCTCACCCAGGTCAACCAGGCGCGTGCCATCCAGCTCGGGGTGGAGCACTTCAGGGCCCTGTGGCCGCACTGCGCGGGCAGCGTGGTGTGGCAGCTCAACGACTGCTGGCCGGTCACGTCGTGGTCGGCCGTGGACGGGGACGGGCGGAGGAAGCCGCTGTTCCACGCGCTGCGCAGGGCGTACGCCGATCGGCTGCTGACGGTGCAGCCGCGCGACGGCGGGATGGCGCTGGTCGCCGTCAACGACAGCGCGCGGCCGTGGCGGGCGTCGGCGCGGGCCGTACGGCACGGCTTCGACGGCAGCGTGCTCGCGGCGCAGGACCTCGCGCTGGACGTGCCGCCCCGGGCGGTCGTCACCCTGCCGCTGGCCGCGCCCGTCGCCGAGCCGGGCGACCCGGCGAGCGAGCTGATCACCGCCGCGATCACCGGGCCGGACGACCCAGCGGGCGAGCCGATCGCCGCCGGGATCACCGAGCTGGACGACCGGGCGGGCGAGCCGATCGCCGCCGGGATCGCCGCGCCGGGCGGTGGCGACCCTGCGGTGGCGCGGGCGCTGTGGTTCTTCGCGCCCGACCGGGACCTGCGCCTGCCCGAGCCGCGTTACGACACCGCGGCCGAGGCCGTCCCCGGCGGGCTCCGGCTGACGGTCACCGCGCGCACGCTCCTGCGCGACCTGGCCGTCTTCCCCGACCGGCTGGACCCGGCCGCCGAGGCCGACGACCAGCTCGTCACGCTGCTGCCGGGCGAGCGGGCCGAGTTCCTGATCGACACGGCGGGCCTGAACGAGCAGGCCCTCGTCCGCGTGCCGGTGCTGCGCTGCGTCAACGATGTGGTGGTGGAAGCATGAGGCGGTACGGGTTCAACCTGCAGTGGATGTTCTGGAAGGACCCCGGCGTGAAGCCCGCGCCCGTCGATGAGCGGGTGCTGGACGCGATCGCCGCGTGGGGCTTCGACTTCGTCCGCATGCCGTGCGACTACCGCTTCTGGACCGACGGGCTCGACTACGCCCACCCCGGCGAGCGCGTGCTCGAGGTGCTGGACGCCTACCTCGGCGCCTGCCGCGAGCGCGGCCTGCACCTCTCGCTCAACCTCCACCGCGCCCCCGGCTACGTGATCACCGGGTGGGAGAGCGAGCACCACAACCTCTGGGCCGACCGCGAGGCGCAGGATGGCTTCGCCGCCATCTGGACCGGTTTCGCCCGCCGCTACCGGGGCGTGCCCGGCGACGAGCTCTCGTTCGACCTCGTCAACGAGCCGCCCTCGGTGGGGGAGCGGGGCTTCACCAGGGCGGCGCACGAGACGGTGATCCGCCGCGTGGTGGCGGAGATCCGGCGGGCCGACCCGGACCGGCCGATCGTGATCGACGGGCTGGGCGGCGGCCACCTGGCAGTGCCGGAGCTGGCCGACCTCGGCGTGGTCCACAGCACCCGCGGCTACGCGCCGATGAGCGTCAGCCACTACCGGGCCGAGTGGTGGCCCGGCTCACAGGGCCTGGCCGAGCCCACCTACCCCTGCGACTACCAGGGACGACGCTGGGACCGGGCCGCGCTGCGCGACTTCTACGCCCCGTGGCGCGAGGTGGCGGGGCAGGGTGTGCCCGTCCACGTGGGCGAGTTCGGCTGCTACGACCACACGCCGAACGACGTCGCGCTGCGCTGGCTGTCCGACGTGCTCGGCGTGTTCGCCTCGTTCGGCTGGGGATACGCGTTGTGGGAGTTCCAGGGGCCGTTCGGGGTGATCGGGCACCGGCGGCCCGGTGCGCGCTTCGAGCAACTCGACGGGTTCCCGGTGGACCGGGACCTCCTGGAGCTGCTCCAGGCGCACCGGATCAGCCCTTGAGGCCGCTGAGGGCGATGCCGCGGGTGAAGTACTTCTGGAAGATCACGAAGAAGACGATCGTCGGGACCGACGCGAGCAGCCCGCCCGCCATGATCGCGCCTTGGTGATCGGGGCCCACGTAGTAGGAGTTGAGCCTGGCCAGTGCGACGGGTATGTTCGCCATCTCGTCGCTCTGGACGATGATGAGCGGCCAGAGGAAGTTGTTCCACTCCGCGAGCACGATGAAGATCGACATCGCGGCGAGCGCCGGCCGCAGCAGCGGCAGCACGATCTTCCACCAGATCCGCCACTCCCCGGCGCCGTCCACCCTGGCCGCCTGGATCAGCTCGTTCGGCAGCGACTGCAGGAACTGCACCAGGAAGAACAGCACGAACGCCTTGGCCAGCGCCGGCACGATGTAGGCGGCGTAGTTGTCCAGCCAGCCCAGGTTCCGCATGATCACGTAGTTGGGGATCAGCGTCGTCTGCCAGGGCACCATCATCGAGGCGATGATCAGCAGGAAGATCGTCCGCCGGCCCTTGATGTCGTGCTTGGAGATCACGTACGCGGCCAGCGAGCAGATCAGCAGCGACCCGGCGGTGATGGCGGTGGTGATGACGAGGCTGTTGAGCATGAACCGCCAGAACCCCATGTCCACCTGGTAACGCTGGAAGATGCCCGCCAGGTGGCCGGGGTTGATCCCCTTGGGGCTCCACTCCGTGTCGTAGAAGTTGGCGACCGTGGGGGACTGCGGCACGAACGACGGCGGCGTCCTGGCCAGCTCCCTCGGCGGCTTGAACACCGTGATGAGCAGCCAGTAGAACGGCGCGATCATCGTCAGCGCCAGCAGGTAGAACGGCAGGCGCAGCAGATGCCCGTTGATCTTCGCGCGTCGGCTGCCGCCCGCCGGGGCCGCGTGCCGGGACGGCTGCGGCGCGGGGGCGATCGTGTCCATCGGGGCGACGGCCATCACAGCTCCTTCATGGCGCGGCCCACGCGCAGGTTGACGAGGCTCAGCACGAAGATGATCAGGAAGAGGACCCAGGCGATCGCCGAGGCGTAGCCCAGCCTGAAGTGGGTGAATCCCTGGTCGTAGAGGTAGGGGACGATCATCAGGCCCGAGTCGAGCACGCCGCCGATGGTGTTGGCGCCCGACGAGAAGACGATGTAGACGGCCTCGAACACCTGGAAGGCGCCGATCAGGCCGGTCACCACCACGTACGTGGTGACGGGACGCAGCAGCGGCAGGGTGATGTGGCGGAAGCGGTGCCAGGTCGAGGCGCCGTCGATCTTGGCGGCCTCGTAGTACTCCTCGGGGATCGAGCCGAGGCCGGCCACGTACAGCACCATGCCGTAGCCCATGCCGCCCCACACCGACATCACCACCAGGATGGGGATCGTCAGCCCCGGCGTGGCCAGCCAGGCCACGGCCTTGCCGCCGAACCAGCCCACGATGGTGTTGGCCAGGCCCACGTCGCTGGGGTAGAGGACCCACTTCCACATCAGCATGAGCGCGATGGAGGAGGTCACCGACGGCAGGAAGAACACCGTGCGCATGATCCGGTGCAGCCAGCTCGTGCCGCTGAAGGCCAGCGCGAGGCCCAGCGACAGCAGCGTGCCGAACACGACCGACGCGACCACGTACAGGGCCGTGTTGCCCAGCGCGTGGCGGAACCTGGCGTCCGAGGCCAGCTGCTGGAAGTTCTCCAGGCCGGTGAACGCGGCGGGGTTGATCCCGTCGAACTTCGTGAAGCTCAGATAGAGAGAGTTGGCCAGCGGCCAGATCAGAAAGCCCGCGAACAGCGCGAGGAAGGGCAGCAGCATCGCGTACGAGGTGCCGTAGCGGCGCAGCCTGCTGCGCAGGGGGATGGGGGAGGCCATGTCAGACTCCTAGGTCATCGGGGGGCCGGACCGGGACCGGGACATGCCGGTCCCGGCGAGCGGCTAACCGGCGTTGCGCTCCATGACCTTGGCGGCCTCCGCCAGCGCGGTCTTGGCATCCGACTTGCCCAGGATGACCGACTGGAGCTGCTTGGTCACGTCCGGCGCGCTCTCGTCCCAGCCCGGGCAGCCCGGCGCGGCCTTGCCCGTCTTGATCGACGCCTCGAACACCTGAGCCTGCTCGGGCGCGAACACCGAGCCGTTCACGATCTTGTCGGCCCGCGGTGAGATGTAGGAGATGTTCCGCTTCCTGGCCTCGTCCGAGATCGCGGCGATGGCCTCGTCGCTGTACATGAACTTGACGAAGTCCGCGCCCGTCTCGACGTACTTGCTGAAGGAGGTCACGCCGATCGCCCGGCCGCCGATGAACGCGGTCGGCCCGGCGGGCCCCGCGGGGATCGTGGACATCGCCCACTTGCCCTTCAGCTTCGGCTTGTTGATGTCGATGCCCTTGGCGATCCAGTTGCCCGCCACCACCATCGCGGTGCCGGTGTCCAGCGCGTCGGAGCCCTCCACGGTGGCGGTCGGCGCGCCGTGCTTCTTGTACAGGTCGGCCCAGTACGTCAGCGCCTTCTCGGCCTCCGGGGTGTTGAGCGAGGGCTTGCAGTCGGCGGTGTAGAACGAGCCGCCCGCCTGGTAGAGGTAGTTGAAGTAGCCGATCCAGTCCAGGTTGCCCCAGTCCTGGCTGTAGGGCTTCTTCACGCCGGCGGCCTTGAGCTTGTCGATGGCCGCGGTCAGCTCGTCCCAGGTCTTGGGCGGCTCGACCTTGGCCTTCTCCAGCAGATCGGTGCGGTAGTAGAGGGCCAGGGTCGACATGTCCAGCGGCACGCCGTACACCGAGCCGTCAGGGGAGATGGCCGACTCCCACTGGGCGGGCAGCGCCTGCGCCTTGAGCGAGTCGGCGCCGTACTTGCGCAGGTCCACCATGGCGCCCCTGGTGCCGAACTGGATGGTCCAGGTCATGCCGCCGGAGATGACGTCGGGCCCGTTGCGACTGGTGGCCGCGGCCAGCAACTTGGCGTACGCGTCGCTCCACGACAGGGTCTGCACCTTGACCGTCACGTTCGGATGCTTCTGGTGGTAGAGGTCGGCCGCCTTCTGGAAGGTCGCGGTCTCGTCGTCTCCGCCCGTGGACCAGAAGGACAGGGTCGCGGGGGCGTTCTGGTCTGCCTGCTTGGTCTGCGTCTGGCCGCTCGTGGCGCAGGCCGCGCTCAGGACCGTCAGCAGGACCGCGCTGCACGCTGCCATCGTTCGTCGCATGGGGCTGTCCGATCTATCGGTCGGATGGGCGCCGGGACTCCCCTGCGAAGGGCGTGCGGATGTGCGAGGGCATCCCCACGACTGGCGCCCAAATTCAATGGTGTAGGGATCTCACCACTTAAACGGGTAAGTTACAATAGCCAGCCTTGGAGATTGCTGAAATGTTTCCCCTTATGGAGCCGCTGACCTGTGGCTACATCGCCCGTGAAACGGTTCGGTCACGGCCCGCGGGGGCGGTGCTGCCCCGGGGCAGCAGGCGCGCCGGCGGCCCCTCCGGGCTCCCCGTCTCCCCGCTGCCGATCAGCCGGAGCAGGGTCTGGGCGGCGTGCGCGCCGCAGGCGGGGATGTCCCTGGTCACCGCGGTCAGCGACGGCCGCACCACCTGGGAGAGCGGCGAGTCGTCCCAGCCCACGATCGACAGCTCGGCGGGGACGTCCAGGCGCATCTCCTGGGCGACCGACAGCCCCGCCACCGCCATGATGTCGTTGTCGTAGACGATCGCGGTGGGCCTGGCCCGGGAGCTGAGCAGCCGCCTGGTCGCGCGGGCGCCCTGCTCGCCCGTGTAGTCGGTGTGGACGACCGGATGCTCGCCGACGCCCGACTCGGCGCAGAGCTCCGCGAACGCCTCGTCCCTGATCCTGGTGTGCAGCAGCTCCGGCAGCCCGGCCACCCTGGCGATGTGCCGGTGGCCGAGCGCCGCGAGATACTCGACCACCTCGCGCAGCACGGCCACCTCGTCCGACCACACCGAGGGCAGCGAGCCGGTGCCCGACGGGTGGCCGGTCACCACCGCCGGCATGCCCAGCCGCTCGACCACCGGTATCCGGGGGTCGTCGGTGTGCAGGTCGACCAGGATCGCGCCGTCCACCCGGCCCTCGCCCCACCAGCGCCGGTAGACCGCGATCTCGGCCTCGTGGTCGGCCACCACCTGCAGCATCAGCGCGCACGAGCTGGCCGCCAGCTCGCCCTCGATGCCGCTGATCAGCTCCATGAAGAACGGCTCCACGCCGAGGAAGCGCGCCGGGCGGCACAGGACCAGGCCGATGGCGTCGGCCCTGGCGCCGCTGAGCGAGCGCGCGGCCACGTTGGGCCGCCAGCCGATCTCCTGGGCGATCGCCTGGATGCGCGCCCTGGTCTCGGCGGAGACACCGGGCTGGCCGTTCAGCGCGTAGGAGACAGCCCCCTTGGACACGCCGGCCCGTCTGGCGATGTCGGCGATCGTTGGCCTCTTCACCCCGTGCTCCTCTCTGAAACTTTCACTGAACCGTATCAGCGATAACCGCGGCTCTCCTGGCGCCGAACGCTCGCCCTCCCGCGACCGGATGATCGCGCCGGCGCGATCACCGTTACGGTGAGGGCACCCCGATGTGTCCTCCAGGAGTGCCGATGTTCGTAGACATGCCACTCGCCCGGCTACGCGAGTATCTCCCCGAACGCGCCGAGCCCGCCGACTTCGACGCCTTCTGGGAGCGCACGCTCGCCGAGGCCCGCACCCACGAACTCGCCCCCGAGTTCACCCCCGTGGCCTCCCCGCTGACCACCGCCGAGGTGTTCGACGTCACCTTCGCCGGCTTCGGCGGCCATCCGATCAAGGGCTGGCTGCTCGTCCCGCGCCAGGCCGCCGGGCCGGTGCCGTGCGTGGTCGAGTACCAGGGCTACGGCGGCGGACGCGGGCTGCCGATCGACTGGCTGCTCTGGCCCAGCCTCGGCTACGCCGTCTTCGCCATGGACAGCCGGGGCCAGGGGGCCGGCGGGTGGCGGCGCGGCGACACCGCCGACCCCTATCCCGGCTCCGGCCCCACCACACCCGGCGTCATGACCAGCGGCATCCACGACCCGGACGCCTACTACTACCGGCGGCTCTACACCGACGCGGTGCGCGCGGTCGAGGCCGCCAGGGCCCACCCCCGGGTGGGCACGGTCGCGGTCGGCGGCGCCAGCCAGGGCGGGGCGATCGCGCTGGCCGCTTCGGCGCTGGTGCCCGGCCTCGCCTGCGCCTTCCTGGACGTGCCGTTCATGTGCCACATCCGGCACGCCACGGAGATCACCGGCGAACATCCGTACGCCGAGATCGCCGCCTACTGCCGGGCGTTCAAGGAGAAGGTCGAGCCCGTCTTCGAGACCCTGGCCTACTTCGACGGCGTCAACTTCGCCGCCCGCGCCGCCACGCCCGCCCTCTTCTCGGTCGGGCTGCAGGACGGGATCACGCCGCCGTCCACGGTGTTCGCCGCCTACAACCACTACGCCGGGGAGAAGGACATCAAGGTCTACCCGTACAACGGGCACGAGGGCGGCGAGTCCGCGCACGCCATGGAGCGGATCGCGAGGGCCAGGAAGGCGCTCGGCTGAGAACGCCCCGGTGGCCCATTGGTGAGGCCGTCTCGCGTGGCGGACGCGGGGCGGCGTCACCCTCTCACGCAGACTAGGCTTGACAAGCACGTCAGCCGACCGACGAGAGAGACCATGAAGACCTTCGAAGAGCTGTTCGCCGAGCTGTCCGAGAAGGCCAGGACCCGGCCCGAGGGCTCGGGCACCGTGGCCGCCCTCGACGCCGGCGTCCATGCCATCGGCAAGAAGGTCGTCGAGGAGGCCGCCGAGAGCTGGATGGCCGCCGAGCACGAGTCAGACGACAGGGCCGCCGAGGAGATCTCCCAGCTCCTCTACCACGTGCAGGTGCTCATGATCGCCAAGGGCATCGGCCTCGACCAGGTCTACAAGCATCTCTAGGGCGCCCGGCGCCCGCCACCAAGCCCCTGGAGAAGCAACAGCGAGACAGATCGAGGACCCGAACATGCTGCGTCTGGCAGTACCCAACAAGGGCTCGCTCAGCGAGGCGGCCCAGAACATGCTCAAGGAGGCCGGTTACCGGCCCCGCAGGGACAGCAAGGAGCTCGTCGTCGTCGACGAGGCCAACGGCTGCGAGCTGTTCTTCCTGCGACCCCGCGACATCGCCGTCTACGTCGGCGAAGGCACGCTCGACGTCGGCATCACCGGCCGTGACATGCTGGTCGACTCCGGCGCGCCGGTCGAGGAGATCATGCCGCTCGGCTTCGGCGGCTCCACCTTCCGCCTGGCCGCCGCGGCCGGCACGATGACCTCGGCCGCCGACCTCAACGGCCGCCGCATCGCCACCTCCTACGCGGGCCTGCTCGACAAATACCTCTCCGACGAGGGCGTCGACGCCCGCGTGATCAAGCTCGACGGCGCCGTCGAGACCGCCATCCGGCTCGGCGTGGCCGACGCGGTGGCCGACGTCGTCGAGACGGGCACCACGCTGCGCAACGTCGGCCTGGAGGTGTTCGGCGAGCCGATCATGCGCTCGGAGGCGGTGCTGATCAAGCAGCAGAGCTCGCCCGACACGCCCGCCGCCCAGCAGCTCGTCCGCCGTATCCAGGGAGTCGTGCACGCCCGCGACTTCGTGATGATGGACTACGACATCCGGGCCGAGCGCATCGAGGAGGCCATCGCCCTCACCCCCGGCATGGAGGGCCCCACCGTCTCCCCGCTGCACCGCGAGGGCTGGGTGGCCGTGCGCGTCATGGTCCGCCGCCAGGGCCACCAGCTGGTGATGGACCAGCTCTGGGACATCGGCGCGCGGGCGATCCTGATCACCGACATCTACGCCTGCCGCGTGTGACGTCCGGCCCCGGCGTTGGCCTGACAAATGTCACGGCCAACGCCGGAGGTAACGCACTAACCGGCCGGAAGCCGCGGCCATAGCGTTCTTCTCATGAACGCCATCGTGTTCGACCACGTCAGCAAGCACTACGGGGACGTGCTCGCCGTCGACGACCTCTCCCTCACGATCGAGCCAGGCAACACCGTGGCCCTGCTCGGCCCCAACGGCGCCGGCAAGTCCACCTCCATCAACCTCCTGCTCGGCCTGCTCAAGCCCACCACGGGCACGGTCGCCGTGCACGGCCGCACCCCCGACGAGGCCGTCCGGGCCGGCCAGATGGGCGCCATGCTCCAGAACGGCGCGCTCATCCCCGAGCTGTCCGTCAAAGAGCTCATCGACCTGGTACGCCGCCTCTACCCCAACCCCCTCGCCCTGGACGAGATCCTCAAGCTGGCCGACCTGACCGAGCTCGCCGGCCGGCGGGCGAACAAGCTGTCCGGCGGCCAGTCGCAGCGCGTCAGGTTCGCCCTGGCCGTCGCGGGGGCGCCCAAGATCCTGCTGCTCGACGAGCCGACCGCGGCCATGGACGTGGAATCGCGACTGCGCTTCTGGGCCAGCATGCACGACTACGCCTCCGACGGCAGGACCGTGCTGTTCGCCACCCACTACCTGGAGGAGGCCGACGAGCACTCCGACCGGGTGATCGTCATCGCCAAGGGCCGGCTGGCCGCCGACGGCACCGCCGCCGAGATCAAGGCCGGGGCCGGCGGCCACACCGTCAGCTTCGCCCTCGGCGAGCAGCCCGCGGCCGGGCTCGACCGGCTGCCCGGGGTGACCGCCGTGGAGGTCGCCGGCGGCGTCGTCACCCTGCACACCTCCGACACCGACGCCACCCTCGCCGCGCTCTACCGGGGCACCACCCTCGACGTGAGCGAGCTGAAGCTCTCCAGCGCCGACCTCGAATCCGCCTTCCTCGCCCTGACCAGGGAGTCCTGATGCTCTACTACGCCAAGACCGAGGCCCTGCGGATGCTGCGCAACCGGCGCTACCTGATCTTCGTGGTCGCCTTCCCCGTCCTGCTCTACCTCATCAACGCCAACATCTACGGCAACCAGACCGACGCGGGCGGCGTGAGGTACAGCGTCATCCTGATGGTGTCGATGGCCGCCTACGGGGCGCTGGCCTCGTCCATGATGAGCTCGGCCGTGCCGTGGGCCACCGAGCGGCAGTCCGGCTGGCTGCGCCAGCTCCAGATCACCCCGCTGCCGAGCTGGGCGATCATCGTGACCAAGCTCGGCGCCACCATGGTGCTCGTGCTGCCCTCGCTGGTGCTGGTGAGCCTGGCCGCCGTGGTGCAGCAGCACGTGTCGCTGTCGCTCGGCACCTGGGCGGAGCTGCTGCTCGCGCTCTGGCTCGGCGTGCTGCCGTTCGTCGCGCTGGGCCTGGCCATCGGGTCCGTGCTCTCGGCCGACGCCGCCCAGCCGGCCGCGATGATCTGCATGTTCGCGCTGGCGATCGCCGGCGGGCTGTGGTTCCCGCCCGAGGTGCTCGGCGACACCCTGCGCACGGTCGCGGACGTCACCCCGTCGTTCCACTACGCCAGGCTGGGCCAGAGCATCGTCGCCGGCCAGGGACTAGCCATGACGGACGTGCTGGTCGTCGCCGGGTGGGCGGTCGCGCTGGGGGGCGCCGCCGCCTACCTTTATCATCGGGCTACCGTACGCTCTTGACACCAGCTCCACAGGCGTTTCACCTCTCCGCCGGCCCGGCGGCGAGGATCTTGCGAATCGCGCGGGAGACGGCTTGGTCATCGCCGCCTCCCGCACTGTAGCGGGACACGGGGCGTCGCGCCGCGTCTCCTCGTCCAAGGAGTCTCCATGAGCTTCGCCGAGAGGATCACCTTCGGGGACGCGGATGGCAAGCCGTCACGCAAGCGGCGGCTGATCGGCATCTCCGTGGGCCTGGTCTACCTGGTCTTCCCCGTCAGCGACATCGTGGGTGGCACGTTCACGGGGGCCCGGGCGGTGTGGGCGGCGGTGCTGCTCGTCACGTTCGTCGCCTCCTTCCTCGCGACGGTGCTGGTCAACAAGGGCATGTTCGACCACAGCCGCCTGACCTATCCGCTGCTCCTGGTGACCAGCGTGCTCGGCGTGGTGGGCGCCACCTCCTTCGGCGGCCCCTGGCTGAGCCTGCCGGTCTACACCGTCGTGCTGTACGGGTTCACGCTGCCGCCCCTGTGGGCCGTCGTGGCCGTGGTGGCCCAGCTGGCCGTCGTCGTCGGCGCCGGCCTGATCAACCACGACGACGCCGACACGATCATCGTCCTGGGCCTGCAGGTGCTGACGCTCGGCGTGCTGTTCATCAGCGTGCGCAACACCAGGGCGCTGACCGTCAAGCTGCGCCTGGCCCAGGACGAGGTGGCCCGGCTGGCGGCCACGGAGGAGCGGCTGCGCATCGCCCGCGACCTGCACGACCTGCTCGGGCACAGCCTGTCGCTGATCGTGCTCAAGAGCGAGCTGGCCGGACGGCTGTCCGAGGACTCGCCGCAGGCGCACAGGGAGATCACCGACATCGAGACCGTCGCCAGGAAGGCCCTGACGGAGGTGCGGGAGGCCGTCACCGGCTACCGCCAGCGCAGCCTGCCCGAGGAGCTCGACAACGCCAGGACCGTGTTACGCGCGGCGGGCGTGGCGGCCGAGGTGCGGGTCTCGGGGACGCCGCTGCCCGAGCTGCTCGACGGGCTGTTCGGCTGGTCCGTACGCGAAGGCGTCACCAACGTCGTGCGCCACGCGCGGGCCACCCGGTGCGAGATCAGGGTGACGTTCGAGGCCGGACACGCCACCCTGGAGATCATGGACAACGGAACGGGCGGCGACGGGCCGTACGCGATGGGCAGCGGGCTGAGCGGGCTCAACGAGCGGGTGGCGGGTGCGGGCGGCACGGTGGAGGCGGGCCCCGCCAGGGGCGGCGGCCATCACCTGCGGGTGCTGGTGCCGGTCGGGAAGGAGGCCTGCGCGTGATCCGCGTGATGCTGGCGGAGGACCAGGGCATGGTACGCGGCGCGCTGGCATCCCTGCTGGGCCTGGAGCCCGACATCGAGGTGGCCGGCGAGGCCGCCGACGGGGAGGAGGCGGTCGCGGTCGCCGCCAAGGTCCGGCCCGACATCGCGCTGCTCGACATCGAGATGCCCGGCATGGACGGGCTCGCGGCCTGCGCGAGCATCACGCGGCAGGTGCCCGGGTGCCGGGTGATGATCCTGACCACGTTCGGGCGGCCCGGCTACCTGCGTACCGCCATGGAGGCCGGGGCCTCGGCGTTCCTGGTGAAGGACAGCCCGGCCAGGGAGCTGGCCGCGGCCATCCGGCGGGTGCACGCGGGGGAGCGGGTGATCGACCCCGGGCTCGCCGCGGCGGCCCTCAGCGCCGGGCCGAACCCGCTGTCGGCGCGGGAACGGGACGTGCTGGAGGCGGCGGTGGACGGCTCCACGATCGGCGACATCGCCGGCAAGCTGCACCTGTCGGAGGGGACCGTGCGCAACTACCTGTCCTCGGCCATCCAGAAGACGCACGCCCGCAACCGCATCGAGGCGGTGCAGCGCGCCAAGGCCCAGGGCTGGCTCTGACACCCGGGCTCAGCGGAGCCCGGCCACCGCCTTGACCGCCTGGTCCACCTGCTCGGGGGTGGTCACGATGCTGGTGCCGAAGCGCAGCAGCGGCGGGTCGTACGGCGTCACGCTCGCGATCACCTTGCTCGCGTGCAGCCGGTCGACGGCCTCCATCGGCGCCATCCCCTCGATCGAGCAGCACACGAGGCCCGCCGACAGCTCGGGCGCCCGCGGCGTGGCCAGCGTGACCTGCGGGATCGCGGCCAGGCCGTCCTTGAGCCCGGTGGCCAGCTCCTGCGTGCGCCGCCGCACCCGGTCCTTGCCGATCGCCGTCATGAACCCGAACGCCTGCGGCATCGCCCACCGGTGCTCGAACGCCTTGAAACCGCCCGGCGTGACCAGGTCCGCCGTGCTCGCCCCTGGGGAAGCGCCGCCCTGCCACGCCTGGAACGACGCTCCGCTGAAGCTGGCGATGATCGGGGAGACCGCGTCCCAGGCCCTGCCCCACACGATGCCGGTGCCGCGCGGCCCGAACAGCCACTTGTGCGTGCCGCTGGCCAGGAAGTCGCAGCCCAGGTCGCCGGGGCCGTCGGCCATCGCGCCGAACCCGTGCACGCCGTCCACGCACAGCAGCGCCCGGTCGTGCTCGTCGCGGCCCTTGTTCGCCTCGGCGAGCATGTCGGCGATGGCGCGGACGGGCACGCGCACGCCGGTGCTGGAATGCACCCAGGTGACCGCGACCACCCTGGTACGCGGGCCGAGCCCGGCCTTGATCGCCGCCACCATCCGGCCGGCGTCGGCGCGGGCGGGGTCGTCGTACAGCCTGACCTTGCGCACCTTCGCGCCCGTTCGCTCGGCCAGCAGCCGCAGCCCCTCGTGGGTGGCGAGGAAGTCGTGCTCGGTGGTCAGCACGTCCTGGCCGGGGCGCAGCCTGAGGCCGGAGTAGAGCAGGGCCAGGCCCATGGTGGTGCTGTCGGTCAGCGCGACCTCCTCCGCCCTGGCGCCCAGATAGCGGGCCGCGGCCTCGCGTACCGTCCGGTCGGGCGACTGCGCGCCGGGCGGCGTGTACTCGGGGTCGGCGTCCAGCGCGTCGCGGTGCTTGGCGATCGTCTCGCGGACCGGGGCCGGAGCCGGCGCCAGCACGAACGCCGCGAACTGCCCGTAGGCCGGGTCCAGCGCGAACTGGGCCCGCACGGACGCCCAGTCGCCGGGGTCGAACTTAGGCTTCACCGCAGGCGTACCGGTCGTGCACGCGCTCGTCAGCCCCGCCAGCATCCCCGCCCCGAGCAGGGTTCTCCTGTCCATCCGCATGGCTACTTCCTATCCCGGTCGCGCGCCCGCGCCCAGGACCCCCACGCGAGTCGTTCGTCAACTCCTGATCGCGGCGACCTGCCTGATGAGGTCGGAGACGCGGACGATGCCGAGGCAGCGGTTCATCTCGTCGGTGACCACCAGGTCGTCATAGACGCGGGCCGAGTCCCGGCCCGCCGCCTGCATGGCCGCGATCGCCGGGGTGGTCCGCGGCACCGTGCGGGGCGGGTCGGCCAGCCGCTGCGCCGGCTTCGAACCGTGCAGCGCGTGCCCGTACCGGGCCGCGAACGACAGCAGGAACCGGCTGCGGTCGAGGCTGCCCTTGGGCCGCTGGAACTCGTCCACCAGGATCACGCTGGTGATCGTCGGCTCGTGCCCGAATGCCTTGACCGCGTCCTCCGCCTTGGCCTCCGCGGGCAGCGTCACCGCCGGGATGAGCAGCTCCTGGACGCGCGGCCCGAGCA
This sequence comes from Nonomuraea sp. NPDC004186, assembly GCF_053603495.1. Taxonomy (NCBI): domain Bacteria; kingdom Bacillati; phylum Actinomycetota; class Actinomycetes; order Streptosporangiales; family Streptosporangiaceae; genus Nonomuraea; species Nonomuraea sp. NPDC004186. The sequence continues at coordinate 37,646 of NZ_JBSGFQ010000084.1, forward strand.
TGACGGAGACCGGCTCGTCGGTGACGGGGAGCGGCACCCGTACCTTGCCGTCGGGGCCGGGGGCCAGCAGCGGGCCGTGCGCCAGCCGCACGCCGAGGCCGCGGGCCACCGCGACCTGCGGCTCGCGTTCGACCCCGGGGGCGAGCACGTGGGCGCCGATGCCGCGGGCCAGCGTCACCACCGACCGCGCCACCGCGGTCGCGCGATGGTCCCCCGGGATGCGGGTGACCATCTCGGGGTCGAGGGCCAGCAGGTACGGGCTCGTGTCGGCGACCAGGTCCAGGGCCGCGCCGCTCGTGCCGACGTCGGCGAAGCCGAGCAGGTAGCCGATCGTGCGCAGGCCGTCGAGCCCGACCTTGAGCAGCGGCCGGTCCTGTTCCTGGCACGGTCCAGTGAGCAGCAGGATCGCCTCGCGGGGATGCCTGCCGGCTCTTCGGAGCGACTCGTGCAGAGGCGCCAGGGCACCCGCGCCTGCCAGGACGACCCTGACGGGCAGCTCCAGCACCATGGGCAGGGGGGCCGCCCTGAGCGTGCCCGCGGAGTCGACGACGGCCGGGTGGGCGATTACTGCCCCGGTGTCGAGATCCACCATGGGGCTGGTGAGCAGGGAGGACACGTTCAGATGGTGGTGCAGTCGCGGGCGGGGCTGAAGGCCCAACCCGCAGAATTTACCGACATTTCGTTTTCCCTCCGGGGAGCGGCGGCTTGGCCGTGGGGAATGCCGTTCGGTTAGCCTTCGGGGCATGAGCGCGCGTCCGGCGAGGGGTGGCGGCCGGTGGGTCACGGTGCCGCCGGAGCGCCTGCATCCGTGGATCGACGGGTTCGCGGGGCGTCACGGGCCCTTCACGGCGAGCGGCGACGAACGGGTCGTGCGGCTGCTCGCCGACGACGGGGCCCTGGCCGAGCTGCACGTGCCGTTCCCGCCCATGGCGCCGCCGGGGCCGCCGCACGTCACCCGGTTCGTCGCGCACGCCCAGGCCGCGCGGCAGGTGGGGGTGTTCCTGGTGCGGCTCGGGGGCTATGCGGCGGGGGTCTTCTCCGGGGCGTCGCTGGTGGCCTCCAAGGTGGGGTCGCGGCTGGTGCAGGGGCGTACGGCGGCGGGCGGGTGGTCGCAGCAGCGCTTCGCCCGGCGGCGGCGCAACCAGGCGGCGCAGGCGTACGACGACGCGGTGGAGACGGCGGTGCGGGTGCTGACGCCGTACCTGGGGGAGCTGGACGGGGTGGTGCTGGGCGGCGACCGCCGGGCCATGGACGCCCTGCGCGCCGACCGGCGGCTCGCGCCCCTGCTGGCTCTGGAGACCGAGCCGTTCCTGGTGGTGCCCGATCCTCGGCTGGCGGTGCTCCGGGACACCCCGGCGTCCTTCCGCGCCACCCGCATCCGCATCGTCGATCCGTCCTGACCTCATCCCTTCACGCGGCCCCGTGACCGGTTTGAGAGTTTGAGACGATTCAAAAGAATCTTGAATGCCGCTATGATGCGAGAGTTCGCGGAGGACCGTCATCGGCGGTCCATCCGTTGTCCCTGCGCCCACGGCGTACCGCGTCCAGCGGATCGCCGCAGGTAGCGGTAGGGCGCATCCACGGTGGACCGCTTCAAAGCGGCCCGCCGCAGCACCTTCGGTGGGCCGCGTCCAGTGGACCACCGCCAAGTAGTGGATTATGCATTTCAAGCAGCACGGCCTCGTGAGGATCGATGGCGACCAGGAACATCAAGGAGGTCGCGCAGCTGGCGCGCGTCTCGGTGGGCACGGTGAGCAATGTGCTCAACCGCCCGGAGATCGTGTCCCCCGCCACACGCGAACGCGTCTTCGAAGCGATCAAGAAACTGGGCTTCGTCCGCAATGAGGTGGCTCGCCACCTGCGGGTGGGCCGTAGCCGCACGGTCGGCCTCGTCGTGCTCGACGTCTCCAACCCGTTCTTCGTGGACGTGGCCCAGGGCGCCGAGTCGGTGGCCGACGACCACGACTCGATGGTGGTGCTCTGCAACAGCGCCGGCGACCCCGGCCGCGAGCGCCGCCACCTCGACCAGCTCGAACAGCAGCGCGTCATGGGCATACTGATCACCCCGGTGGAGATGGAGAGCCCCTGGCTGGAGGAGCTGGCCGCCCGCGGCACGCCCGTGGTGCTGGTCGACAGCCCCGCGACCGGCCTGCAGTGCTCGGTGGCGGTCGACGACCGGCTCGGCGGCCAGATCGCCGGCGCCCACCTGATCGAGCGGGGGCACCGGCGGATCATGTTCGTCGGCGGGCCGACGTCCATAAGACAGGTGGCCGACCGGCACGCGGGCATCAGCAGCGCCGTCGCCGCGGCCGACGGCGCGGTCGAGCTGCTGACCTCCACCGCTCCCACGCTGACCGTCGCGGAGGGCCGGGCCGTCGGGGAGCGCGTCGCGGCGCTGCCCGCCGAGGAGCGGCCGACGGCGGCGTTCTGCGCGAACGACATGATGGCGCTGGGCTTCTTACAGGCGATGGCCACGCACGGACTGCGCGTGCCCGAGGATCTGGCCATCATCGGGTACGACGACATCGACTTCGCCGCGGCCGCCGCGGTGCCCCTCTCCTCGATCCGGCAGCCCCGTGAGCTGCTCGGACGTACGGCGATCGACTTGCTGCTCGAAGAGGTCGCCGACCCGGAGCAGCATCGGCACCGGCAGGTCATCTTCCAGCCCGACCTGGTGATCCGGGAGTCGAGCGCGTTCGATCGGCGCTCCTGACCCCGGCGCGTCCATGAACCGTTTCATCGCCGGCGGCCGCGTGCCCGCCGGCTCCGTTCGGCGTGCGCACGTTCCCGGCGAGCCGAGCGACCCCTTGAAGGAGCCCCCTTGACCGAGCTCTACCGCAACCCCCTGGCCACCCCCGATGACCTGGCAGGATTCCGCCTGGAGGGGGACGGCGCCACCTCCTTCCCCCAGGGACGCCTGCGCCTGGAGAGCCTCAGACCGCCCTCGGACGGCCAGGCGGCCAACCTGGTGCTCTGGTGTCCCGAGGAGTTCCCCGCCGACGTGCGGATCGAATGGGACTTCTGGCCCGTCCGCGAACCCGGCCTGGCCATCATGTTCTTCCATGCCAGCGGCAGGAACGGCGAGGACCTGTTCGACCCGGGCCTGGCCACCCGCACCGGCCCGTACGACCAGTACCACCATGGCGACATCGACGCCTACCACCTCTCCTATTTCCGCCGGATGTGGGCCTCCGAACGCGCCCTGCACACCTGCAACCTGCGCAAGAGCCACGGGTTCCACCTGGTCGCGCAGGGTCCCGACCCGCTGCCGGCGGTGCTGGACGCCGAGGGCCCGTACGCGATGCGCCTCGAGGTCAGGGCCGGGACGGTCACGTTCTCGGTCAACGATTTGGTCTCGTTCCGCTGGGCGGACGACGGCTCGATCGGCGGTCCCGCCCTGGCCGGAGGCAAGGTCGGGTTCCGGCAGATGGCCCCGCTGATCGGAGAGTACGCAAATCTCCGGGTATCTCGTCATTGACTTTGAGTCGATTCAACACTAATTTCGCACCAACCGCCGTTCACTGGCTTGTAACGGGGCAGGAATCGCGGTGCAACAACCCCACCCCCGAATCCGTGCACATGCCACGAGAGGTGGTGCCGGATGAACCATCCCGCCATGTCTATCAGGCTTCAAGCTGCCTGCTCAGAGCTCATCTGGGCGGTCCAGCTCAACCTGATGTGGATCGTCTTCACGCTCGCTGGAGGCGTGATCGGCGGGCTCGGGCCCGCCACTGTCGCCGCGTACACGCTGGCTCGGCGGCGGACTCGTAATGAATCGTTTCATGGCTGGGTCGAATTCTGGACCGTCTACCGACGGGAGTTCGTCCGGGCCTCGCTGCTGGTCCTGCCCGTGGCGGCGCTGGCCACCGTCCTGGTCGGCAACTATCTCTACCTCTCCGCTCTCGGGCCCAGCATGGGAGCGTTGCGGATCGCGACCTTCGTGGCGCTCATCGCACTCGCCGGTGTGGGGGCGTACGTGGGACCGCTGTACGCGCACTACGATCTGCCGCTACGGGCCTACTGGCCCAAGGCGGCGCAGCTAGCGCTCCTGCGCCCGGCCTCGTCCGTGCTGTTGCTGCTAGCGCTATCAGCCATCGCCTACGCGACCTCGGCGGCGCCCATCCTCGCGCCGGTGATCAGCTTCGGCGCGTGGATCTATCTCAACACGTGGCTCTGCCAGCGCTTCTTCGCGGAGAACGAGGCGCATCTGCATTCGAAAGGGAACTCATGAGCGCATCCCGTCGTCGCCGGCTTCTGGCCGGTGTGTTAACGCTCACGGCTGCACTCACCGCCTCGGCCTGCTCGGGCGGCGGTGACGCGCCTCAGACCGACCCCAACACGATCACCGTGATGGCCAAGCTGTTCGGCACCGCACCCGACCCGAACGGCGAGATGCAACAGGCGGTCGAGAAGTTCCTCGGCAAGAAGCTCAAAGTCAACTGGGTTCCCAACGCCGAGTACACCGACAAGCTCAACGTCACGTTCGCCTCGGGCAACCTTCCGCAGGTCATGGTCGTCGACCCGCACCTCCCGGGCTTCGTCAAGGCGGCGGAGGCAGGTGCGTTCTGGGACCTGACCAGCAAACTGGACAAGTACCCGAACCTCAAGCCGGCGGACCCGCGCACCGCGCTGAACTCCTCCATCAACGGCAAGATCTACGGCCTCTACCGAATGCGGCCGTCGCTGCGCTCGGCGATGATCATTCGCAAGGACTGGCTGGACAAGCTGGGCCTGAAGCTGCCCGAGACGGTCGACGACCTCTACAACGTCGCCAAGGCGTTCGCCGAGAAGGACCCTGACGGCAACGGCAAGAAGGACACCTACGGCCTGATCATCCCGAAGTGGCCGGGCAACTACGCCAGCGCCAGCCCCTACGACGTGCTGGAGACCTGGTTCGGCGCCCCGAACGGCTGGGGTGAGCGCAACGGCAAGCTCGTTCCGGGGTTCGACACCCCCGAGTTCCTCGAGGCCAACAAGTTCCTCAAGAAGATGGTCAGCGAGGGCCTGGTCAACCCGGACTTCGCCACCCTGGACTCGGCCAAGTGGAACGAGCCGTTCCACCAGAACAAGGGCGGCATGATCATCGATGTGAACATCCGCTCCAGGCAGGTCCTCGACCTGTTCAAGGAGGACGACCCGGAGAAGTACGGCGACAAGGTCGCCATGGTCGGCAACCTCAAGCGCTCGGACGGCCAGAAGTTCTCCTACCCGTTCACCGGCTACGCCGACGTCCTGGCCATCTCCAAGCAGAGCGTGCGGACCGAGCAGGACCTCGACAACGTGCTGAAGACCCTGGACAAGCTGGCCACGAAGGAGGGCCAGGTCCTGCTGCAGAACGGCATCGAGGGCCGCAACTTCAAGGTCGAGGGTGACACCGCCTCGCTGATCAACGAGACCGACCCCAAGGTCCAGATCGTCCAGAAGGACGTGGACAACGCGTTCATCCAGCTCAGCACCAAGGGCACGAACGACATCGGCGGCATCGCCTACGCGCGTACGCCGTCCGGTGAGCCGTACAAGGTGATGCTCAAGCTCCAGAAGGAGCTGATGGACGAGGACCTCAAGACGGCCGTCTTCAACCCGGCGCTGCCGGTGGTTTCGCCCACCGCCGTCTCCCGGGGCGCGCAGATCGACACGATCATCCCGGACGCCCGGATCAAGTTCCTGTCGGGTGAGTTCACCGAGGAGCAGCTCAAGGGCGAGATCAAGCGTTGGTACGACAGCGGCGGCACGCAGGTCGCCACCGAGGTCAACGACCTGGTCTCGAAGCTCGGCAAGACGAACTGACCCCGCCGTGAGGGACCCGGGACGCGCACCCGGGTCCCTTACATGAAAGGAGGCCGCTGTGGCCACCGACCTGGCGCCGCCTCCCACGAAGGCGGCGAGCAAATCCGGGCACCGACGCCAGGGGGCGGGGCTGCGCGCCGTGTTCGGGCGCTACCGCTGGCTCTACCTGATGCTCCTTCCGGGCGTCATCTACTTCGCGCTCTTCAAGTACCTGCCGATGTACGGCGTCACGATCGCCTTCCAGGACTTCCTGCCGTTCCTCGGCTATTCGGGCAGCCCCTGGGTCGGCTTCAAGCACTTCGAGGAACTGCTCTCCGGTCCCGACTTCGGCCGGCTGCTGTTCAACACGCTGTTCCTGGCGCTGCTGCACATGCTCATCGTCTTCCCGGCGCCGATCGTCGTCGCGCTGCTGCTGAACGAGCTGCGGATCAACATCCTCAAGCGCTCGGTCCAGTCGCTGGTCTACATCCCGCACTTCCTGTCCTGGACGATCGTCGCGGCGCTGACATACGTGCTGTTCGCGGCGGACTTCGGCGTTCTCTCCGGGTGGATCCGCGACCTCCTCGGCGACACCTCGAAGATCGACTACATGGCGCAGGAGGACTGGTTCCGGCCGCTGATCATCCTGCAGCAGCTGTGGAAGCTGACCGGCTGGGGCACGATCATCTACCTGGCCGCGCTGGCCGGCGTGGACCCGCAGCTGTACGAGGCGGCGCGCATGGACGGCGCGGGACGCTTCAAGCAGCTCTGGCACGTCACGCTGCCCGCCATCCGCCCCACGGTCGTCGTCATGGCCATCCTGGCCTCCGGCAACCTGCTCGACTCGGGCTTCGAGCAGATCTGGCTGATGACCACCTCGCTGAACCGCTCAGTGGCCGACGTGTTCGACACCTACGTCTACTACTCCGGCATCACCCAGGGCGCGATCAGCTACTCCACCGCCGTCGGCCTGTTCAAGGGCGTGGCCGGCGTCATCCTGATCTTCGGCTCCAACTGGCTGGCCAAGCGCCTCGGCCAGCGGGGACTGTTCTAAGGAGCCCTTGACATGAACAGCAAGAAGCACAAGAAGCTGAACACCGAATACAGCACCGTCGGCAGCAAGGTGTTCGACGCGATCAACGTCGCCATCCTCGTCGGCCTGGCGCTGATCACGGTTCTGCCGCTGCTGTACGTCCTGGCCGGGTCGTTCGCCGGCGAGTCGGAGATCTCCTCGCGCCCGTTCTTCCTGTGGCCGGAGAAGTTCGTCACGGAGTCGTACGAGTACATCTTCGCCACCGACGCGTTCATCCGCGCCCTGCTGACGACCGTGATCGTGACGGCGGTGGGCACGGTGGTGCAGGTGCTGCTGACCTTCACCATGGCCTACCCCCTGGCCAAGCGCTACCTGCCGGGCCGCGCGCTGGTGCTAAACCTGATCATCTTCACACTGGTCTTCTCCGGCGGCATGATCCCCACCTATCTGGTGGTGCGCGACCTGGGGCTGCTGGACAGCTACTGGGCGCTGATCCTGCCACTGGCGATCAACCCGTTCTACCTGATCATCGTGAAGAGCTTCTTCCAGGAGCTGCCGCAGGCCCTGGAGGAGGCGGCGCGCATCGACGGCTGCAACGAGATGGGCGTCTTCTTCAAGATCGTCCTGCCGCTGTCCAAGCCGATCATCGCGACGTTCTCGCTCTTCTACGCGGTCGGCATCTGGAACGACTACATGTCGCCGCTGCTCTACATCACCGACCCGAGCAAGTGGACGCTGCAGATCCTGGTGCGCCAGCTCGTCAGCACCGACGCGGCAAACGCCCTGTCGCAGATGGATCGGACCTGGGTGCCGCCCGAGCAGGGACTGAAGTTCGCGGTCGTGGTGATCGCGACCCTCCCGATCCTGTTCTTCTACCCGTTCCTGCAGAAGCACTTCACCAAGGGCGTCCTGATCGGGGGCGTCAAGGAGTGAGTCGCGCCATCCTCCTGGCCGGTGACTCGACGGTCGCCTCGTGCCCGGCCTGGGAGGCGCCCATGTCCGGGTGGGGGGCGCAGCTCGGCGCGTACGCGGGTGAGCCCGTGCGCAACTTCGCCAAGGGCGGCGCCACCACGGCCAGTCACCGGGCCGAAGGGCTGTGGGCGGCGCTGCTGCGCGAGGTCGTGCCCGGAGACGTGGTCGTGATCCAGTTCGGGCACAACGACCAGAAGGATCCCGCGATCCCGTACCAGGACAACCTGCGCGCCTTCGTCGAGGAGGCGCGCGGGGCGGGGGCGTCGGCGGTGCTGTGCACGCCGGTGCAGCGGCGCCGGTTCGGCGGGGACCGGCTGGTGCCCACGCACGGCGACCACCCCGACCTGGTGCGGGCGCTGGCCGCCGCCGAGGACGTGCCGCTGATCGACCTGACCGCCGCCACCACCGAGCTGTACGAACGGCTCGGCCCCGACGGCTCCAGGAGCCTGTTCACGCACTTCAAGCCGGGGGAGCACCCGCTCTACCCCGACGGGGTGGCTGACGACACCCACTTCAGCTTCCGCGGCGCCGACGAGGTGGCCGCGATCGTCGCCGAACGACTGAAGGAGATCCGATGACGGCACTTCGCTGGCTGGACCGACCGGGGGAGCAGGGGGTGACCTGGGGGGTTCCGTGGCCGCGCGGCGCGGTCGAGCGGGATGCGCCGTTCGCGCTGGCCGACCCGGAGGGCCGCGAGGTGCCCGTGCAGAGCTGGGTGACCGCCACCTGGCCCGACGGCTCGGTCAAGTGGTCGGCCCACGCGATCGGCGCGCGGCCCGCGGAGCTGTCGTACCGGATCGAGGCCGGACGCGAGCCCGCCACGGCCGCCACTCCCGTCACCGTGGCCCGCCGGGACGGCGTGCTGACCGTGAGCACCGGCGTGGTCACCTGGACGATCGAGGAGTCCGGCGGCACGCTGGCCCGCTCGATCTCGCGCGGGAGCCGCGAGATCGCCAGGGACGTGCGCCTGGTCAGCCTTCGCCAGAGCGAGCCCACGCCGGACGACGGCGGTGCGGTGGCCCGTACGCGGGCCACGGGGCAGGTCGAGACGGTCACGGTCGAGCAGGACGGGCCCGTGCGCGCGGTCGTCCGGCTGGAGGGCCGGCACGGCGACTGGCTGCCGTTCACCGTGCGCCTGTACTTCCACGCGGGCGCCGAGCAGGTGCGGATCATGCACACGTTCGTCTGGGACGGCGACCCCGAGCGCGACTTCCTGGCCGGGCTCGGGCTGAGCGCCGACGTGGTCATGCGGGACGAGCCGCACGACCGGCACGTGCGCCTGGCCGGCAGCGGCGGCTTCCTCACCGAGGCCGTGCGCGGGCTGACCGGCCTGCGCCGCGACCCCGGCGAGTCCGTACGGCGGGCGCAGGTCGAGGGCCGGCCGGTCGGCGAGATCGCCCCCGAGGTCGCCAACCGGTTGCACCTCATCCCCACCTGGAACGACTACACCCTCGACCAGGGCTCCGCCGACGGCTTCACGCTGCGCAAGCGCACCGCCGAGGGCCACTCCTGGGTGACGATCCCCTCCGGCACCCGCTCGGCCGGCTACGGCTACGTCGGCGGCGCCGGCGGCGGCCTCGGCTTCGGGCTGCGCGACTTCTGGCGCCTGCACCCCACCCGCCTCGACGTCAGGAACGCGGCCACCGACCTGGCCACCGTGACCGCCTGGCTGTGGTCGCCGTCCGCGCCCGCCATGGACCTGCGCTTCTACCACGATGGCATGGGCCAGGACACCTTCGCCGAGCAGCTCGAGGGCCTGGAGGTCACCTACGAGGACTACGAGCCCGGCTTCGGCGACGCCCACGGCGTGGCGCGCACGCACGAGCTGACCCTGCGCGCCTACGAGGCCACGCCGTCCGCGCAGGACCTGTCCCGGCACGCGACCGCGATGAACCAGCCGGGGCTGCTGGCCGTGTCCCCCGAGCGGATGCGCGAGGCGGGCGTCTTCGGCGTCTGGGAGCTGCCCGACCGCTCGACGCCGGCCCACGCCGAGATCGAGGACCGGCTGGACTTCCTGTTCGACCTGTACGTGCGCGAGCGCGAGCAGCGCAGGTGGTACGGGTTCTGGGACTACGGCGACGTCATGCACACCTACGACCCGGACCGCCACACCTGGCGCTACGACGTGGGCGGCTACGCCTGGGACAACTCCGAGCTCTCGCCCGACCTGTGGCTGTGGCTGCAGTACCTGCGCACGGGCCGGCCGGACGTCTTCCGCTTCGCCGAGTCGATGACCCGCCACACCGGCGAGGTCGACGTCTATCACGCGGGCCGCTGGAAGGGCCTGGGCAGCAGGCACAACGTGCAGCACTGGGGGTGCAGTTGCAAGCAGCTGCGCATCTCCAACGCCGCCTACCGCCGCTTCTACTTCTACCTGACCGCCGACGAGCGCACGGGCGACCTGATGGACGAGCTGAGCGTCCCCGAGGAGACGTTCACCGTCATCGACCCCCAGCGCAAGGTGCGCGAGGACGTCTACACGCCGGACCCGTCGGCGCTGTCGGTCGGCCTCGGCACCGACTGGGGATCGCTCGCGGCCGCGTGGCTGACCCGGTGGGAGCGCTATGGCGACGAGCGGGCCAGAGACCGGTTGCTGGGCACGATGGCCGACATCGGCGCGCTGCCGAACGGCTTCCTGACCGGCGAGGCCCGGCTGGACCTGGCGACCGGGCGGTTCGACACCTCCCGGGACAAGATCTCCGTCTCGCACCTGTCGTCGCTGTTCGGGCTGCCGGAGATGTGCGCCGAGCTGATCGGGCTGGACCTGGACGTGCCCGGGTTCGAGCAGGCGTGGCTGCAGTACTGCCGCCTCTACCTGGCGCCGCCCGAGCAGCAGGAGGCGGAGGTGGGGGAGCGGCTGAGCGGGATCTCGCTGATCCAGGCGCACAGCAGGCTCACCGCGTACGCGGCCGCCCGCACGGGCGACGCCGGCCTGGCCGCCTGGGCGTGGCGCAAGTTCGCCCTGGACGAGGGGGACCAGCTCAACAGCAACCCGATGCAGCGGGAGAAGGACTGGCGCCTGAACCTGGTGGACGGGCCGCACGTGCTGTCCCCGGTGCACGAGGCGGCCTTCGTCAGCACCAACGGCGCCGCCCAGTACGGACTGGCCGCCATCCACAACCTCGCCCTGATCGGAGCGCAGCTGAAGGGATCATAACCGTACCGTATGACGTACGGTACGCTGTACGGAACCCGGAAATGTCGGGGCGGCGCTGTACGCTGTCCCGGCTTTCCCCTATGGCAACAAATCCCAAGATGGAAGGGTTCCGTGGTTTCCAGCCAGGCCAGCGCCGTTCACCGCGATCACACCGCCGCCGACAGCCACGACCTCATCCAGGTCCGCGGCGCGCGGGAGAACAACCTCAAGGGCGTCTCCCTCGACCTCCCCAAGCGCCGCCTCACCGTCTTCACCGGGGTGTCCGGCTCCGGAAAGTCGTCGCTCGTCTTCGACACGATCGCCGCGGAGTCGCGCCGGCTGATCGACGAGACGTACACGTCGTTCATCCAGTCGTTCATGCCGAGCCTGGCCCGCCCCGACGTGGACGCGCTGCACAACCTGAGCGCGGCCATCATCGTGGACCAGGAGCGCATGGGCGCCAACGCCCGCTCCACCGTGGGCACGGCCACCGACGCCCACACGATGCTGCGGATCATGTTCAGCCGCATCGGCGAGCCCCACGTCGGCGGGGCCGGCGCCTTCAGCTTCAACCTGGCCGAGGGCATGTGCCCCGAGTGCGAAGGGCTGGGCAAGGCGTCCACCATCGACGTCGACGCCCTGGTCGACCGCGAGCTGTCGCTCAACGACGGGGCGATCAAGGTCCCGGGATACCCGGTGGACAGCTGGCAGTGGCAGGTCATCGCGGGGTCCGGGCTGTTCGACCCGGCCGTCAAGCTGAAGGACTTCACGCCCGAGCAGTGGGAGGACTTCCTGCACAAGCCCCCCACCAAGCTCAAGTACGGCACCAACAACTTCACCTACGAGGGCCTGGCCGGCAAGGTCAGGCGGACCCTGCTGGGCAAGGACCGGGAGTCGATGCAGCCCTCGGCGCGGGCGTTCGCCGACCGGGCGCTCAAGCTCACCCTCTGCCCGTCCTGCGGCGGCTCCCGGCTGAACGAGGCCGCCCGGTCCGCCCGGATCGCCGGCCGCAACATCGCCGAGTGCGCGGCCATGCAGATCAACGACCTGGCCGACTTTGTCCGCGGCATCGGTAACCCCGCCGTGGGCCCGGTGCTGGACGGGCTGCGTTCGACACTCGAGTCCCTCGTCGAGATCGGCCTGGGCTACCTGAGCCTCGACCGCGAGTCGTCCACGCTGTCCGGCGGCGAGGCGCAGCGGGTCAAGATGGTGCGCCACCTCAACTCCAGCCTGACCGACGTCACGTACGTCTTCGACGAGCCCACGGCCGGGCTGCACCCGCACGACATCCAGCGCATGAACAACCTGCTGCTCCAGCTGCGCGACAAGGGCAACACGGTGCTCGTCGTCGAGCACAAGCCGGAGACGATCGCCATCGCCGACCACGTGGTGGACCTCGGCCCCGGCGCGGGCACGGCGGGCGGGAGCCTGTGCTATGACGGCGACCTCGACGGGCTGCGCGCCTCCGGCACGCTGACCGGCCGCTACCTCGACCACCGGGTACGCCTGCGCGACGACGTCCGCAAGCCGGCCGGCCACCTGTCGATCACGGGCGCCACGCTGCACAACCTCAAGGACGTGAGCGTGGAGGTCCCGCTCGGCGTGCTGACCGTGGTCACCGGCGTGGCCGGGTCGGGCAAGAGCTCCCTCATCCACGGCTACATCGCCGGGCGCGAGGGCGTGGTGGTGGCCGACCAGTCGCCGATCCGCGGCTCGCGCCGGAGCAACCCGGCCACCTACACCGGTCTGCTCGACCCGATCCGCGCCGCGTTCGCCAAGGCCAACGGCGTCAAGCCCGGCCTGTTCAGCGCCAACTCCGAGGGCGCCTGCCCGGCCTGCAAGGGCATCGGCCTGATCTACACCGACCTGGCCATGATGGCCGGCGTGGCGTCGGTGTGCGAGGAGTGCGAGGGGCGGCGGTTCACGCCGGAGGTGCTGACGTACACGCTGCGCGGCAAGAACATCGGCGAGGTGCTCGACATGCCGGTGGCCGAGGCCCGCGACTTCCTGACCGAGCGGCAGGCCCGCACGATCCTCGACCGCCTGGTGGCCGTCGGGCTCGGCTACGTGGGCCTGGGCCAGCCGCTCACCACGCTGTCGGGCGGCGAGCGGCAGCGGCTCAAGCTGGCCATCAACATGGCCAAGAGCGGCACCACGTACGTGCTGGACGAGCCCACCACGGGCCTGCACCTGGCCGACGTGGACCAGCTCCTGGCCCTGCTCGACCGCCTGGTGGAGGACGGCAACACGGTCATCGTGATCGAGCACCACCAGGCCGTCATGGCGCACGCCGACTGGATCATCGACATCGGCCCCGGGGCCGGTCACGACGGCGGCCAGGTCGTCTTCTCCGGCACCCCCGGCGAGCTGGTCGCCGACGGCACCTCGCTCACCGCGATCCACCTGCGCGACTACGTGAGCAGGACCTGACCGTTCCGCGCTCCTGGAGCCCGCCCCAGGCCGTTCAGACGGCCAGGCGGGCCAGGACGCGGGCGAACTCCGGCGGCGGCGCCACCACGAGCCTGGTCTGCCCGTCCTGGGTGACGATGTCGGCCCGGATGAGCGTCAGCCGCTCCTCGTGCCACCAGTAGACCTGCGAGCTCAGCCCGTCCGTGCGCGCCGCGTGCACCCGCAGCCGCTCGATGGCGCGTACCACGCCGATCCCGTCCACCGGGTGCACGAGCAGCGTGTACGGATCGGGCAGCACCACGAGCACCCCGTCGGAGGGCACGGGGAGGTAGTCGCCCAGCCACCGCAGGTGCGTGGCGGCCGCCGGGGTCATGGCGGTCAGCCGCGTCACCGGCGTGCCGGACAGCAGGATCGTCTCCACCTCCAGCCGCTCCTCGCGGCGGACGTTGGAGACGGCCAGGTCGATCGCCTTCGCGGCGGCCACGGGCCAGCACCCGGCCTGCTCGGGCCGCACCGGCCGGGAGCCCGCGAAGAGCAGCTCCACCAGGTCGGCGTTGAGGTGGCGGCCCACCACGCGGGTCAGGTCGGGCACCGCGTCCACAGCGTCCACGCGGGTGCGCAGCAGCGGGCGGGCCTGTTTTAGGTCGCACACGTCCAGCCGCTCGCCCGCGGTGGCCACGGCGTGCGCGAGGTGCTCGGAGACCAGCATGGGCCAGTCCTCCCTGGCCCGGCGGCCCGCCTCGCGGCGCAGTCCGGTGAGCCTGACGACCAGCTCCATGTCGCCTCTGAGCGTCACGGAGCCGCCGTCCTTGGCGAACTCGAAGGAGTATCCGAGGGATTCCGCGACGAGCGAGAGCAGCGAGTCCAGGTCGACATCCTCGACCGGCCGGCGCGAGGGCCGGCGGTCACGCTTGAACAAGCTCACGCGCCGTGTCCCTTTCTGTCGGATTCGTCCCTCCTACCTTGCCTGCCCCTCATCACTGACGATGCCCGCTAGCGAGCACGATTCGGTATCGATAACCCCAAGTCTCCCCAGCCACACACTCATCTGGGGTGACCCGTGCCCCACCGGAAGCCCTGCCAGGACGGGCACTCCGAGCCTCCCGAGCCGGTCCTCGAGCACCGCGTACGGGTCACCGCAGTCGACCCACGAGCCGAGCGCGATCCCGCGCACCCCGTCGAACGCCCCCGCCTGCAGGAGCTGGGTGAGCATGCGGTCGATCCGGTACGGCTCCTCCCCGATGTCCTCCAGGAACGCGATCCTGCCCGCGAACGACGGCTGCCACCGGGTCCCGCACATCGAGGCCAGCAACGACAGGTTGCCCCCGGCCAGCACGCCCTCGGCCCGCCCCGGCACCAGCACCCGCTCGCCCCGGACGCTCTGGGGCGCCCCGAACAGCGCCGCCCGCAGGCTGTCCCACGTGCGCGGCTCGGGCCCCTCCTCGGCGGCCAGCACGTCGCAGGCCGCCATCGGCCCGTGCAGCGTGGGCACGCCCAGCTCGATGGCGAACGCGTTGTGCAGCGCCGTGATGTCGCTCGACCCCAGCAGGACCTTGGGGCCGGCGGCCCGCATGGCGTCCCAGTCGAGCAGGTCGAGGAGCCGGGCGGCGCCGTACCCGCCGCGGCAGCAGAACACCGCGGAGACGGCCGGGTCGCACCAGGCGGACTGCAGGTCGGCGGCCCGGGCGGCGTCGTCGCCCGCCAGGTAGTCGAGCGGCTGACGGTCGAGCGCGTGCGCGCCCACCACCACCTTCAGCCCGAGGCCCTCCAGTCGCTCCACGCCACGCCTCAGCAGCACCGCGCTGGGCGGCCCCGACGGTGAGACGACGGCGACGGTGTCACCGGGTCGCATGGATCAACTCCTCGTTTGGCTCGTACACGTGGCAAACGGTGTCACACTTACCTCTCGTATGCGACTTCCGCCCCACATCCTCGTGGTCAACGGCATCAAGGTCCGCCGGCCGGTCTTCCTGATCGGAGCGCCGCATTCCGGTACGGACCTGCTGGCCCGCGCCCTGAAACGATCCCCCGGCTTCCATGTGACCATGGGCCGCGCGAGTGTGGCGCACGTGGTGTACGCCTTCGCCCGCAAGCCGTCCATCGGCCAGACCTCCGGCGCCGTGCGCGTCATGCGCGACGCGCTCGCAGAGTCGTGGCAGGTGCTGCCCCGGTCGTGCGGCCAGTGCGCCGTGTCGTGCCGCGAGGCGGGCGGTGTCACAGGGACCGGTCCCTGTGTCTCGGCCGGCGACATCACCAGGTTCGGCGACGGCAGCCCCGACCTGCTCTACAGCGCCCCGGTACTGCTCCAGGCGTTCCCCGACGCGCGGTTCGTGCAGCTCATCCGCGACGGCAGGGACGTGGTCGCCGGCATGCTCGACGACCCCGCGTGCCTGGCCTGGTTCAAGCCGGCCATGCTGACGGAGCAGACCGAGTTCCCCAACCCGTTCCTGGGCGTCAACAAGGACGAGCACCTCGAGCGCTGGAAGGGCATGCCGGCGGCGGGCAAGAGCGCCCTGCGCTGGCGCAGCGCCGTGCGCATGAGCGCCGAGCTGCGCAGGACGCTGCCCGAGGAGCAGCTCCTGACGCTGCGCTACGAGGAGCTGGTGCACAAGCCGGCGCCGTCGGTCGCCACGCTCGCGGAGTTCCTGGAGACGCGGGTGTCCAAGGTCGTCCTGTACGACACCGGCGTCCCCAGGGTCGGCGCCTGGCGCGCCAAGCTCCGGGGGCCCGATCTGGAGCTGGTGGAGAAGGTGGCCAGGGAGGAGCTCAACCGGCTGGGCTACCTGAAGAGGTGAACTGGGTGCGGTAGAGCTCGGCGTAGAGCCCGCCGCGCTCCAGCAGCTCCTCGTGGCGGCCCCGCTCGGCGATGCGGCCCTCGTGGATCACCAGGATCTCGTCGGCCTCCCTGATCGTCGAGAGCCGGTGCGCGATCACCAGCGAGGTGCGGCCCTCCAGCGCGGTCTTCAGCGCCACCTGCACGGCCGCCTCGGACTCCGAGTCGAGGTGGGCGGTGGCCTCGTCGAGCACGACCACGCGCGGCGCCTTGAGCAGCAGCCGGGCCAGCGCGAGGCGCTGCTTCTCGCCGCCCGACAGCCGGTAGCCGCGGTCGCCCACGACGGTGTCGAGCCGCTCGGGCAGGCCCTCCACGAGGTCGCCGATCTGCGCGGCCCTGAGAGCCTCCCAGATCTCCTCGTCGCTCGCCTCCGGCCTGGCATAGCGGAGGTTGGCCCCGATCGTGTCATGGAAGAGATGAGCGTCCTGCATGACCACTCCGACGGTGTCGCGCAGGGAGTCGAGGGTGGCTTCGCGCACGTCGAGCCCGTTGATGCGGACCGCGCCCTCGTTGACGTCGTACAGGCGGGACACCAGTGACGTGATGGTCGTCTTGCCCGCGCCCGAGTGGCCGACCAGGGCGACCAGCCGGCCCGGCGCGGCCGTGAACGAGATGCCCTTGAGCACGGGGTACGACGGGCCGCTGTCCTGCCTGGCGACCGACTCCAGCGAGGCCAGCGAGACCTCCTCGGCGGCCGGGTAGCGGAAGCGCACGTCGTCGAACTCGATCGTGACCGGCCCGCCGGGGATCGGCACGGCGCCGGGCCGCTCGGCCACCATGGGCTTGAGGTCGAGGATCTCGAAGACGCGGTCGAAGCTCACGAGCGCGGTCATCACGTCGACGTGCACGTTCGACAGGGACGTGAGGGGGCCGTACAGGCGCATCAGCAGGGCCGTCAGGGCCACCAGCGTGCCCAGCTCGAAGACGCCGGACACGGACAGGACGCCGCCGATGCCGTACACCAGGGCGGTGGCCAGCGCGGCGACGAGCCCGAGCGCGACCCGGAAGACGGTGCCGTACATGCCGACCGTCACGCCCACGTCGCGCACCCGGGCCGCCCTGCGGCCGAACACCTCCGCGTCGTCCTCCGGGCGGCCGTAGAGCTTGGCCACCATGGCGCCCGCCACGTTGAACCGCTCGGTCGTCACGGAGCTCATCTCGGCGTCGAGCTGCATCTGCTCGCGCGTCAGCGCCGACATGCGCCGCCCGACGAACTTGGCGGGCACGATGAAGATCGGCAGCAGCACCAGCGCGACCAGCGTCACCTGCCACGACAGCGCCAGCATCGCGCCCAGCACCAGGACCAGGCTGACCACGTTGGAGACCACCGACGACAGGGTGCTCGTCAGCGCCCGCTGCGCGCCGATCACGTCGGTGTTGAGCCTGCTGACCAGCGCGCCGGTCTGGGCCCGCATGAAGAACGCCACCGGCATGCGCTGCACGTGGTCGAACACCTCGGTGCGCAGGTCGTAGATCAGCCCTTCGCCGATGCGCGCCGAGAACCACCGCTGCACCAGCGTCAGCCCGGCGTCCACCAGCGCCAGCGCGCCGATCGTCACCGCCAGCCCGACCACGACGCCCGGCCGCCTGGCCAGGATGCCGTCGTCGATGATCGCCTTCATCAGCAGCGGGTTGGCGATCACGATGACCGCGCCCGCCACGACGAGCAGCAGGAACGCGGCAATGTGCGTCCTGTACGGCTTGGCGTAGCGCGCGATGCGCCGCACGGTGCCGGGCCGCAGCCGCTGCTTGGTCACCGAGCCGTCGCGCCGCAGGGACGCCATAACGTTGGGGCCGAAACCCCCTCCCATCATCGCCATCCGGGGGATCCCTCCTTCTCCACGGGAGAGAGCACCGCCGGCGCGCCCGGCGATTCCCCCGTCCGCTCAGCGCGAAAACCCACCGGCGCCGCCGCCCCTCCCAACCTACCGCCCACCCGCGTGACCAGGGCGCTCGCCGCCGTCGCCACGTCCGTCCTTCGGGGAGCATGAGGACGCGAGGCGGCCCTGGGTTCGCCTCGGACGCCCGGATGGGGCAGCGGTGGCGGGCGGCCGTCCGGGGCGAGCCCGCGAGGGCCCCGCGCCCCCGAAGGGCGGCCGTCCGATGGGTCAGGCGAAGAGGGCCTTGATGCGGGCCGCCTGTTCGACCCGCTCGGCCGCACACTGCTCCTCCAGGGAGCGGCCCTGCGCCCCCTGGAGGAGTCGCTTCGTCGCGATCGCCGCGTCCCGGTTGACGGCCAGCAGCTCCGCGACCTTGTCTCGTACGGCTTGATCCAGGTCGCCCCGAGCGACCACTTGCTCCGCGAGGCCGATGCGCATGGCCTCGTCCGCGTGCACGGTCCTGGCGGTCAGGCAGATGTCGATCGCCTTGGCCAGGCCCACCAGCTCGACCAGGGGCTTGGTCCCCGTCAGGTCGGGCACCAGGCCCAGTGCGGGCTCTTTCATGCAGAAGGAAACATCATCGGCCACGATCCGCAGGTCACAGGAGAGCGCGAGTTGGAACCCCGCACCGATCGCGTACCCCTGCACTGCGGCGATGGAAACGATCTCCGGGCGGCGCAGCCACAGGAACCCCGCCTGTGCCTGGCTGATGCGCTGCTCGAAGGTTGCGTCGTCGCTCTTGGCCGCCGAGCTGAACGAGCCCTGTCCGGGCACCCCCTCAGGTGTGAACATCCGCAGGTCGATCCCTGCCGAGAAGGACGGTCCCTCACCTTTCACGACGACTACGCGCACCTGCTCGGGCAGGCTCTCGCCGATCCGAGCCAGCGCCGACCATGTCGCGAACGTCTGCGCGTTCCGCTTTTCCGGCCGGTCCAGCGTGATCGTCGCTATCTCACCGTCCACCTCGAGACGAACTCCGTGCTCCGCCGTGACGGAGACCTCGTCCGCATTCCCCCCGCGCTGTCGCGCCTGTGCTGCCGCCATCGCCCGCTCCCTCCAGTCCTGGTCGCGCAAGGAGTGCGCGCCCAGTGTGCTGACCGTCGCGCCCGAGCCTACAGAACATGGTTCTGGCCCGGGCGCGACGGTATGGCTGACTAGGGACGGGCGGCTGCGGTCGCACGTTCCGAGGCGGCCGTCAGCGCTTGGACTTGCCTCGGGTCGCCCCGCCGCGCCCGCGCAGAGTCACGCCGGACTCGCTCAGGATGCGGTGGATGAACCCGTAAGACCGACCGGTCGAAGCGGCCAGGGCGCGAATGCTCTCGCCCGCGGCGTAGCGCTTCTTGAGATCGCCGGCCAGTTTTTCCCGGTCGGCCCCGGTGACCCGGGTGCCCTTCTTCAGTGTCTCGGCCACGAGTACCTCCTGTAGTGCCGGACTTCCGCAGCGTTACTCCGCCATGATCAGTCATTTCAGCGGGATCGGCTACCTACTCCACGGGAAAAGATCCGTACCCACTCAAATTAAGATCAGGCAAGTGCCACAAGATCGGAAAATTCGTCGCTCCATGCGTCTTCAGTTCCGTCCGGTAGCAAGATCACCCTATCCGGTGACAGGGCGTCAACGGCACCCTCGTCATGTGTGACTAGGACGATTGCTCCTGAATAGGACCTCAGAGCATTGAGAACCTGCTCGCGGCTGACCGGGTCGAGGTTGTTCGTGGGCTCGTCGAGAAGGAGGACATTGGCGCTCGACAGCACGAGGATCGCCAGCGCCAGCCGGGTCTTCTCGCCGCCGGACAGCACCCCGGCGGGCTTGTCGACGTCGTCGCCCGTGAAGAGGAACGAGCCGAGCACCTTGCGCAGCTCGGTGTCGGTGAACTGGCCCCCGGCCGACTGCATGTTCTCCAGCAGGGTGCGGCCGGGGTCGAGGGTCTCGTGCTCCTGGGCGTAGTAGCCGACCTTGAGGCCGTGGCCGGGCCGGATCTCGCCCGTGTCGGGAGTCTCGATGTTGCCGAGAATCCGCAGCAGCGTGGTCTTGCCGGCGCCGTTCAGACCGAGGATGACGACCCTGTGACCTCGGTCGATGGCCACGCTGACGTCGGTGAAGACCTCCAGCGAGCCGTACGACTTGGACAGCCCCTCGGCCGTGAGCGGGGTGCGCCCGCACGGCTGCGGCTCGGGGAAGCGCAACCGCGCCACTTTGTCGCTTTGGCGCTCTTCCTCGGTGCCCGACAGCAACCGGTGCGCACGCCGCATCATGTCCTGCGCGGCCTTGGCCTTGGTGGCCTTGGCGCGCATCTTGTCGGCCTGCGCGAGCAGCGCACCTGCTTGTTTCTCGGCGTTGGCGCGCTCGCGCTTCCTGCGCTTCTCGTCGGTCTCGCGCTGGGCGAGGTAGGCCTTCCAGCCGACGTTGTAGTGATCGATCACCGAGCGGTTGGCGTCCAGGTGCAGGACCTTGTTGACCGTCGCTTCAAGAAGACCGACGTCGTGGCTGATGATCACCAAGCCGCCTTGATGCGAACGCAAAAAATCACGAAGCCACCCGATTGAGTCGGCATCTAGGTGGTTTGTCGGCTCGTCGAGAAGGAGAGTTTCCGCCCCGCTGAAAAGAATTCGCGCCAATTCCACGCGCCTGCGCTGACCGCCGGAAAGCGTTTGCAACGGCTGTGACAGCACGCGATCGGGCAGCCCGAGGCTGGAGGCGATGGACGCGGCCTCGGACTCGGCCGCGTAGCCGCCCAGCACGTGCATCTGGTCCTCGAGCCGGCCGTACTTCCTGACGGCCTTCTCGCGGGTGCGGTCGTCGGCGGAGGACATGCCGAGCTCGGCCTCGCGCAGCTTGCGCATGACCTCGTCGAGGCCGCGCGCCGACAGGATGCGGTCGCGGGCGAGCACCTCCAGGTCGCCGGTGCGCGGGTCCTGGGGGAGGTAGCCGACGCTGCCGCTGGTGGTGACGGTGCCGGTGGCGGGCAGGCCCTCGCCCGCCAGCACCTTGGTGAGGGTCGTCTTGCCCGCGCCGTTGCGCCCGACGAGCCCGATCTTGTCGCCCGGGTTGACCCGGAACGACGCTTTTTCGATAAGCAGCCGCGCGCCCGCGCGCAGCTCTATGTCACTGGCGATGATCATGTTGGCGGAACACTCCCGAGCTAGGAAACGGAGGATTGAGGCGTGCGACGCCAGATCAATCGGGAGTATGCATACGGATCAGTGTAGGCTGTTCGGACCCACGCGTCGGCAGCTTGGCTCCCCGCCGTGGGCAGGGCGCCTGATCGCGAAGGCTTCGTCCCGCGCTCATCTCGCGTACGCCCGGCCGTCCCCGTCATGCCAGATCTTGTCGCGTGTGAACAAGAAGAGATGGCTCGCGGTCCTCGCGACGGCGGCGGTGACCCTGACGGCCACGCCCGAGGCGGCGCTCGCCGACGGGCGGCGCGCGTTCGACCTCCAGGCGCACCGGGGCGGGCTCGGGCTCGTGGTGGAGAGCACCCTGCCCGGGTTCGCGAACGCGCTGGAGCTCGGCGTCGGCACGCTGGAGCTCGACGTGCAGATCACCGAGGACGGCCAGGCCGTCGTCACGCATGACAGGCGGATCAGCAACAGGAAGTGCCGCGACACGGCGCCCGCCGTGCCCGGGGACCCCGAGTTCCCGTACGTCGGCAAGTACATCAACACGCTCACCCTCCAGCAGGTCAGGACCATGGACTGCGGGTCGCAGACGCTGGCGGAGTTCCCGGGGCAGCGGGCGGTGCCCGGGGCGCCGATGACGATGCTGCGCGAGGTGTTCGACCTCGTGCGCCGGTACCGGGCGTGGGGCGTGAAGCTCAACGTCGAGACCAAGGTGGAGGCCGGGGCGCCGAGCGAGACGGCGCCCAGGGAGCAGTTCGTCCAGGTGACGCTGCAGGAGATCCGGCAGGCCGGGATGCTGCGGCAGGTCACGATCCAGAGCTTCGACTGGGGCGCCCTGATGCGGATGCGGGAGCTGGAGCCGCGGCTGCCGCTCGTCGCGCTCACCAACCGCGACTTCCTGCAGACCGGACAGCCGGGCGCCTCGCCCTGGCTGGGCGGCATCGACATCGACGACTTCGGCGGCGACCCGCTCAAGGCGGTCAAGTCGTTCGGGGCGGACGCGTTCTCGCCGGTGCACGGGTTCCCGCAGAACGGCAAGGTGACCGACCCCGGCTACCAGGCGTACGTCACCAAGGACATGGTCGACCAGGCGCACGCCCTCGGTCTCAAGGTGATCCCGTGGACGATCGACGACGGGCCGACGCTGAACAAGCTCATCGACGACGGCGTGGACGGCATCATCACCGACTACCCCGACCGGCTGCGGCAGATCATGGCCGAGCGCGGGTTCAAGCTGCCCAAGCGCTACCGGCTCCACCGGCAGTAGCGGGGCCCGCCCGGGCCCCGGC